>PIVZ01000557.1 GCA_003354045.1 bacterium | reverse complement strand
GCACGCGCTCGTCTGCCTCAAGAGCGGCTTCCAGCTCGGCGCGGAGCCTTTTCAAGAAATCCTCCACGTCGTCTGGGGTCTCGATGAAGCCGCCGGACCACAAGGTCTTGGCCTCCACGACCCGGCGCTTCTTCACCTTGGGCGGGGGCGGCATGTGCGGTTTGGGGTCGTCAGGCTTCGGCGGCGACGAAGCCTGTGCCTGCTCGATGGCGCTCAGTGCGCGGTCGTAGGCGGCGTCGGCCGTCTGTCTGGCTTGGGCGATGTGGGCGATGCTTGTGGCCGTCGTCACAGTGCCGAGCAACTTAGCAATCTCGCCGGTGGCCGTCTTTCGCAACGCCTCGCCCGCCGACACCTTGTCGAGCTCTCCCGTGACGCCGTCGAGTAGGCCTTGAATTTCGGCCACCGCCGGGCCCCGCTCTCCGGACACTAGCTGGTCGTTCACGCCGCGGGCCGTGTGGGTGAAATCGGCCACCTCATGCAGTAGGTTGTAGGGGCGAGGGGCCGCTAGGATTTCCTCCATGCGGGCAAGAGCCGGACCAGCCGCCGTGTGGGTTTCGAGCTGCAGGCGGTTCTGCGAAAGCTCATCCACAGCTGTCCGCAGTGCCTCCCAGCTGTGCTTCTGGTTGGCGTAGAAGCCCTCAAGTTCGTGGATGTTCTCGGCAAGTTCCAGCAGCTCGTGCTTGTTCTCGACGAAACGTTTCAAAAAGCGCAAGGAGTCCGGCTCCTCGACAAACTTCCGCAAGCACGCAAGGCAGTGTTGGATTTCGCTCAGCCCTGGATACTTGCCGGTCTTCGCCAGAGGCTCGTAGCCGGAGAGGTCACGATTCCACGAAGTGAGCCTCTCCAACAGGAGGGTGAACAAAGCCTCCTCTCCGCTGGCGCCTTGTTGGGCAAAGAGATCCTTGCTGAGAGCCTGCGCTTCTTTGATGAGGTCGCCAGTGGCCGACTCTCGTTGGGTGATGATGACCTTGCGTCGCTTGCTGCTGGAGGTAAGGTGGTCGTAGGCCTGCTCCAACGATAGCGGCGCCGCGTTGACCAGCAGGTTGATCTCCTTGAGCACAGCGAGGCGCGCCACCAGGAGTACGACCTCCAGCTCAGGCCAGCCATAGGGGCGTCCGCCGTAACGCTTGTCGATGAGCTCGTTGAGCACTATCTGTTTGCTCGTCATCGCGCACAGGCGGATGTATTCGCGTAGATCATCGAGGGCCTCTGTGTTGGCTTCCGGAGTGTCCAGGGTGAGGCTCACCTGCTCGACGTCGTTGGCGCGCAGCGTACTCTGGATCTCCTGCTTGGGGTTCGGGTGGAGGTGCTGGATGAACCCCATCTTTGGGTAGGTGTTCTGGATGAGGTATTCCAGTGCGTCACCCAAGGCATCCTTCGGATCGGTGCGGCTAATGTCGTGCTTCTTGCCGCCGGTGAAGTAGCTGGCGTTTGCCAACATTGACCTGAGGCTCGCCACGATGCGGCTTCGCCGCGCCCGGTTGTCTTCACTACGGTCGCGGAGAATCCGCTTGGTGGTCTCGGGCAGTGAGCCAGTGTGCTTGGTCTTCACATAGGACTCGGTCTGCAGGTAGGTCCGCAGCTCACTACCGAGGCTCGTGTCGTCGGGCAGGCGGATGAGCACGCGGCCTTGCTCCACGTTGCTGCGCATGCAGCAACTCTCATTATTCGAAAAGTCGGCGTAGCTGTCCCCCAGCGGGCTCACGAAGGCGACCTCGAGGCTGCCCTCCAGCTTGTTTCCCACCGGGTGGTCGTCACAAAGCCGTGTAAAGCCGAAGTCGCGGCCAGTCAGACGGTATGTGTGTTTGCGCACATCGCCTAGGATGTCTTCAAAGAGGAGCTTGCCGAGTTCCCGCTCTTCGGCGCCGGACGGGACCGCGATGTTCTTGATCTCGCGCCCGATGTCGCGCTCCTCGTTGGTGAGAAAGAAGTAGAGGTCGCCGTTGCGGGCGATCAAGGTCTCGCCCTCGAGGCGCGAGAGCGAAGCCTCGACAGTCTTGCGCAGGGCCAGCTTGTCGGTGTCGATCTCGCTCACACACAGGGTCACCAGGTTGTCCACACTGCCCGGCACCTCATCGATGTATCGAATGAGAAAGAGGATCTTCAGCACAGTTGCATCGAAGGATTCCAGCGCGTGGTTATCGCTCGCCTGGTCGATCGTGCGCTTGACCGCAGTGTCGAGAAAGCCCTCTACAGCCGGATAGAAGCAGTAGAATGGCACCAGTGCGCCGACCTCTTTCGCACCGATCTGTTTCGCCGCACTCTGGAAAGCATCGAGAGTGGAGCGTTCGCCCTGGGAGAGATGCAGGCCGGTGGCACCGGCCTTGCGGATGGACTCGAAGACCTTCTGGACCAGGCTGAACTGGTAGGCGGCGAAGGGGTAGCAGGCCGCGAAGTCATCGACGTCTGTATAGGTCTTGAACGACATGCCCGCGTTGACGAATGAGAGCTGATTGCGCAGTATGTCGTGCTTGCCTTCGTAAGCCGCAGCCAGAGGCACGGTGGCGTCACTTTTCTTGTTGAGGAGGCGCTCCTTGATGACCTCATCGACGTTGGCGCTCGAGAGCGAAAGGCGCGTCTTGAAGCGACCCTGGATCTTCGAAAAGTCTTGCTGCTTGGTGCTCCTGAGATCACCGAGGACGGCGTCGAGATCTTCCTGCGAGGTCACAACCACCCACGCACGCCCGCTGCAAACCGTGCCGAGCTGCTCGGTGATGGTCTGGAGGTTGAGCATGAGATGGGAGTCGTTGCCGATGAACTGACCGACCTCATCGACCAGGAACATGATCCGTTGATCCGGGCCCTTGCCGTCGAGGTAGCGTTTTAACCACTTGGCGAAGTTCTCCACCGTAAGGCTGAAGTTGTCCGCACCGCCATCGACCCACTTCTCTACCGAGCCCTCGCTCTGTTCCAACGCCTCCTTCAATGCAGCAACGACTTCGTCCCGATGGAACTCCCATGCGTCACGCTGCTGAAGCCAGGGCTCGCCGGATTCCCGTTCGAAGGCCGAATGGAAAATACCGAGCCGCCCCTTCTCGTCGAGGTGGCGCTCCATGTGGGCAATATGAGGATGGTCGCCGCTGTAGCCCTGTTTCTCATTGAGGACCTTGAGGAACACCTGCAACAGTGCGTCTCGCCCCGAGCGATGATCGGCCTTGCTGTCGATGTTGAAGAGGATCGTTTCCGTAGTGGCCGCGACAACCTTCTTCAGATCTGCAAAAAGCATGGCGTCAGCGAACTTGTCGGAGAAGAAGTCGATCGCTCGCCGGTGTTCTCCGTCGTGGACGTGCTCGTTGTTCTCGAGTAGGTAGGCGAGCACCTTGATGAAATGGGATTTGCCGCAGCCGAAGAAGCCGGAGACCCAGATCCCGTTCTTGCCGGTCGCGTCGGCCTCTGATTCGATGCTTGAGAGCAATACCGCGACCAGGTCGTCGATGTGTTTGGTCAGTTCGCGGGTGACGACAAGCTCGTCGAGTTCCTGCCACACGGAGAAGACGTCGAGCTGGTCGGCCTTGACCACAGCGTTTATGGGACGATGGATGTCGCGTTCGAAAAGGTATTGGATCT
>PIVZ01000039.1 GCA_003354045.1 bacterium | reverse complement strand
CGTGGACGGCGTTGCCCGCGAGGTTGTCGTCGACGTGCGCGCGGAGGCCGAAGGTCTGCTGATAGGTCGGCGCGGGCAGACCTTGGATGCGCTCGAGCACATAGTCAACCGCATGCTGCTCAGAGGTGAGAACGCCGGCGAGAGCCGGCTACTTCTCGACATTGGCGGGTATCGCGAGCGCCGCAAACAATCCCTGGTCGAGCTGGCCGGGCGACTCAGGGAGCGTGCGCTGCGTGATGGGCGCACGGTGCAGGTAAGCCCCATGAGCCCGCGCGACAGGCGCTTCTTCCAGGGGGCGCTGGCCGGTGACGAACGGGTGGAGGCCCGTGCCGTGGGCTCCGGTTTCTACAGACGGATGGTCGTCGTTCCTCACGGTGCGGCGGTGGAAGGCGATGGCGCGGTGCCTGCGCCTGCGGCAGCTGCAGACGCCGGTGCGCAGCAGCCCGAGTCTCCCGCACCGAGTAGTGCCGAAGCAGGTGGTGCGCAAGCGGTCGCGGAGCCAGGGACGAGCTTTGGTGCGCACTCCTCGCCGCCGAGTGCAGTCTCAGAGGCCGAGATTCCGGACGCCCCGGCCGAGGCCGGTGGCGAGGCGACCGAGACAGCGGAAACGACAGCGGCAGCCGAAACGACCGAGACCACAGTCCCAGCGCCTGCAGGAGACACGCCTGGCGCCGCTGAAGACGCTGGAGCCGATGAGGCCAGGCAGAGGTGGAAGGACGCAATGACGAGCGCGCCCGGCACTGAAGGGAGTCCTGACGGCGGCGGTGCCGAGACAGATGCGAACGACGGTGCTGCGTCCGATCACCACACAGCCGCGAGCACCGATGCCGCAGCGGATGCGGCCGGCGGCCACGGCGAGGCACAGGCAGACGCCGGCGGCGTGGGCACGCAGGACCGCGACTCCGACGACGACGGCACGACGTCGGGCGGAGCATAGCCCCGGGCCGGGCTGCAAAACGGCCGGCGAGTATGTACCGAGCCGATACCATCGTTGCCTGCGCGACGCCGCCCGGACGAGGCGCCGTTTCCATCGTGCGTCTGAGCGGTCCCGACTGCTCGCGCATCGGCGCCGTGCTGTTTCGGCCTACGCGTGCGACGGCCGCGCGGCCATGGGCCCTTCACCACGGAATGGCGGTCGATCCCGACAGTGGCGAAGCTCTCGACGAAGTGCTCGCGGCGAGCATGCCGGCCCCGCACAGCTACACCGGCGAGGATGTCCTCGAGCTTCACTGCCATGGCTCCCCCGTGGTGGTGGAAGCCGTCATCGCGTGCGCCATTCGGGCAGGCGCGCGGGCTGCCGAGCCAGGTGAGTTCACGCGCCGCGCGGTTCTCAACGGCAAGATGGACCTGGTGCAGGCCGAGGCAGTGGCGGACCTGATCGATGCGCCGGTGCGCAGTGCGGCCGCGCTGGCCTGGCAGCAGCTGCAGGGAGCGCTTTCCGGCCGCCTCGGTGTCGTTCGTGAGAAGATCGTGTCGGTGCTTGCCGATGTCGAGGCCAACGTGGACTTTTCCGACGAGGAACTTCCCGATGAGAACGTGCCCGCACGACATGAAGAGCTGGCAACGGCGCGCGGCAAGATTTGCGGGTTGCTAGAGGGCTTTGCGGCGGCTCGCCGCCAGCGCGAAGGCTACCGAACGGTGGTAGCCGGCCGGCCCAACGTGGGGAAGTCGAGCCTGGTAAACGCACTGCTCGGCAGCGGCCGCATGATCGTCAGCGACGAGCCGGGGACTACCCGTGACACCGTCGAAGAGGTGGTCGATCTCGGTGGGATGGCTTTCGTACTCACGGATACGGCGGGCGTGCGCGCTGCGCAGAGCAAGGCCGAGGCCGCTGCCGTCGAGCGCGCGCTCGAGAGCTGTGGTCAAGCCGACCTCGTGGTCGTTGTCATCGACGGTTCCGAGCCGCTCCACGACGACGACCGCGAATTGCTCGCCGGTCTCGAAGCGCCGGCCACGGTGGTTGCCATCAACAAGCGCGACCTGCCCTCGCGGCTGTCTGGCCAAACGCGAGCCGAGCTCGCGAGCCGTGCCGCTCGGGTCGTGGAGACCTGCGCCCTTACCGGGGAAGGCTGCGCGGAGCTGTGCGGCGTGCTGGAGGAGGTTGCGCGCGGCACAGACGAGCTGCAGCCGGCCGCCATCAGCCGTGTGCGGCACCGGACGGCTCTGGAGAGAACCCTCGTTTGCCTCGACAGGGCCGATGAGCTGATCGCCCAACAGGGCGCGCCCGAGCTGGCCGCCATCGAGCTACGCGGCGCAGCCGACGAGCTCGCCGCGCTCGTGGCTCCTTTGGACAACGAAGAGATCCTCGACATAATCTTCAACGAGTTCTGCATCGGCAAATAGCCGGCAGAGGCCAATGACTCACCCGGGCCGGGCGCCGGCGGTGGCCGCGCGGCAAGTGCCACGGGCGGGTTCTGCAAGCGGCACATGGAAGAAAGAGCGTACGAGATCGTGGTGGTAGGCGCGGGTCACGCGGGTATCGAAGCTGCTTTGGCCGCGGCGCGCACCGGCCGCAGCACCGTCATGCTGACCATGAATCTGGACAACATCGGGCAGATGTCGTGCAACCCGGCGATCGGCGGCATTGGCAAGGGCCATCTCGTCAGGGAGATCGACGCGCTGGGCGGCGAGATGGGCCGCGCCATCGACGCATGCGGCATACAGTTCAGGCGCTTGAATACGCGCAAGGGTGCGGCCGTGCAGGCCACTCGCGCGCAGGCCGACAAGGCGCGCTACCGCGCGCGGATGAAACGCGTGGTCGAGACGACGGCGCTGCTGAGCGTGCGCCAGGCCCACGTGGTGGACCTGCTGGTCACCGACGGGCGCGTGGGCGGTGTTGTCACTGCCGACGGTGAAACGATTCACGCAGCGGCCGTCGTCGTGACTACCGGGACCTTTCTCGATGGACTCATGTACGTAGGCGAGTGTACGCAGTCTGGCGGTCGCCACGGCGACCAAGCCGCGCGCGGCCTCGGCGAGAGCCTGCGGCGCCTGGGGCTGGCGACCGGTCGGCTCAAGACCGGTACCTGCCCGCGGCTCGACTCGCGCACCATCGATTATGACTCTCTCCTGGAGCAGCCGGGTGAGAGCGCACCGCTCGGATTTTCGTTCGATGCAGCCCGGCCGGAGCTACCGCAGATCTCCTGCCACGTAACGTACACGAACCCGATAACACATCGCATCGTCCGAGAATCCATAGATAAATCACCTATTTACAGCGGTACAATCCGCTCACGCGGGCCCCGTTACTGCCCTTCCATCGAGGACAAGATCGTCAAGTTTCCCGGCCGTGACCGGCACCGGGTGTTCCTCGAGCCCGAGGGGCTCGATACCACGGAGGTCTACCCCAATGGGCTATCGACGGCGCTGCCCCTCGACGTGCAGAAGGCCTTCGTTACCAGCATCGAGGGTTTGCGGGATGCGGTAATCGTGCGGCCTGGCTACGCCATCGAGTACGACTACGTCGTTCCCACCCAGCTCCGGCCCAGTCTGGAGGTGCGGGCTGTGACCGGGCTCTTTCTTGCCGGCCAGATCAACGGGACCACCGGCTACGAGGAGGCGGCCGCACAAGGGCTGATCGCGGGCGTGAACGCTTGTCGGCAGCTTGGCGGAGAGGAGCCGCTGGTGCTCGGACGCGCCGAGGCCTACATCGGCGTGCTCATCGACGATCTGGTTACGCGCGGGGTGGCCGGCGAGCCATACCGGATGTTCACGTCTCGTGCCGAGTACAGGTTGATACTGAGAGAAGACAACGCCGATCTGCGTTTGGCCGGGCAGGCCGAGCGCCTCGGTCTACTCGGCGGCCAGCGGCGCGCGCGACTTGCCGACAAGCGGGTGGCGGTGGAGACCGGGCTTGCCGGCCTGCGCGGGACCCCCGTGAATCCCTCGGCCGACGTGCGAAGGCATCTTATCGAGCTAGGCGAGGCGACTACGCAGCGGCCGATTACGGCCTTCGATTTACTGCGGCGGCCGGGCCTCGGATACGGCGAAGTGGCGGAGATCGCTGGCCTCGAGCGGCTGGACGCCGAGGTCGAGCGGCAACTCGAAATCGAGGCCGGCTACGATGGCTATATCCGCCGCCAGTTCGCAGAGGTCGAGCGGCTGCGCGGACTGGAAGCGGCGTGTCTTTCCGAGGACCTGTGCTACGAGGAGGTCGAAGGGCTCTCTGGTGAGGCTACAGAGAAGCTGGCGCGCATCCGGCCGACCTCACTGGGCCAGGCATCGCGCATTAGCGGCATCACACCGGCAGCCGTTGCGGCGCTGGCCGTTCATCTCAAGAAGACCGGCCAGGCGTGAAGATGACGCGGGCCTCTGCAGCCGCCGAGCTCATGGAGGGTGCTCACACCCTCGGCGTCGCGCTTACCGCCGAGCAAGCCGAGCGGCTGCTCGATTACCTCGACCGGCTCTACCTCTGGAACCGAAGCGCACGGCTCACGAGTGTGGCTGCCGAGGACGCGCCGCGTCTCCACCTGCTCGACTCGCTGAGTCTCTTCCCTCTTCTCGACGGGGCACGCACGGTCGCCGACCTTGGCTGTGGCGCCGGGCTGCCCGGCATTCCGCTTGCGCTGGTGGAGGCACGAACTGCCTTCACGCTGGTCGAGTCCAACCGGCGCAAGTGCAACTTCGTCCGAGAGTCCGTGCGCGCCCTGGGCCTCGACAACGTCCGTGTGGTCGAAGGCGACGTAACCAAGCTCGCCGCCTCCGGCGAGCGCTTTGCGGCCGTGGTTGGCAGAGCGTTCAGGCCCCCGCTCGAGTTCGTCAGGCTGGCGGCGCGACTCATCGAGGACGGCGGCAGCATCGTAGTCATGGGTGGGCGTCTTTCGGACGGAACCGTAGAGGCCGCCGCCGCGGCCGTGCCGGGATTGCGGCTGCTGGACGATCGCCGCTTCACCCTTCCCGGGGGCAGCGAGCGGAGGCGGATCGTCGTCCTCGGCTGCCACGGGCTCGGCCTCTAGGGTCACCACGGCCGGCCGCCGGATCACCCGGAGCGGGTGAGCGGCCGGCAACAATGTTTCACGTGAAACACCCCGATGGAGGCGCCCGGCAGACGCCCGGGCGCAGTGTTTCACGTGAAACACTGCGCAACCACCTTTCTACAGATCATCCCGTGTGCGAACCAAACTCGCGTCGATGGCGGTGCTGTGTTAAATCTGCAGCTACGGCTGAGGTAGGCGGAGTGGCGTAATGGGGCTGATAATAGCCGTGGCTAACCAGAAAGGCGGCGTCGGTAAGACGGCAACCGCCGTCAATGTGGCGGCTGGCCTCGCTCTCGAACATCACCGGACACTGTTGGTAGACCTTGATTCGCAGGCCAGTGCCTCCAGCGGTGTTGGTGTGCGCGCGCTTCCCGGCGCCAGCAGTTACGAGCTAGTGATCGGCGGTGTCGATCCGCAGGCAACCGTAATGCGGACCGCGACCGAGGGGCTCGACGTTGTGGCCGCGAGCCGCGATCTGGCCGGTGCCGAGGTTGAGCTGGTCGATTGCGAGGAGCGTGAGCGGCGCCTGGCCACCGGCCTGAGCGCCATCGCCGGCGGATACGACTTCGTGATCATCGACTGCCCGCCGGCGCTGGGGATGCTCACCCTCAACGCGCTGTGCGCGGCCGACTCGGTCCTGGTGCCGCTGCAGTGTGAGTTCTATGCCTTGGAGGGCTTGGGCGGCCTGCTCGACACGATCGCGCGCGTGCGTGAGGGCTTCAATCCCAAGTTGGAGCTCGAGGGCATCCTGCTGACCATGTATGACGCGCGCACTTCATTGAGCCGCCAGGTCGCCCGCGAGGTACGTGGCCACTTTGGCGATGATGTTTTCGCCGCAATGATTCCGCGCAACGTGCGCATTGGCGAGAGCCCCTCACACGGGCAGCCGGTGCTCGTCTACTCGCCCTCGTGCACGGGTGCGGCAGCCTATAGGCAAGTGGCGAAAGAGCTTATAAATCAAGTACTTACGCGAACGCTCGGCGTTCCAGGAGGAATTGTTGGTGGAGAGGCAGCCGTTAGGTAGAGGACTGAGTGCGATTCTCGGAGGCGCGTCGGCTGAGGCGGCGCCGGCCGAGCATCGTAGCGTCGTGACGCTCACCCGTGACCGGGTCAAGGACGATCACCTGGTCGATGTGGCGCGTATTTCGGCCGGCCGTGGCCAGCCGCGGCGCAACTTCGACGATGCGCAGCTCGACGAGTTGGCGGCCTCGATCAAGGAGCAAGGTGTCATACAGCCGCTGGTGGTAGTCGAGCGCGGTGGCGGCTACGAGTTGGTCGCAGGTGAGCGCCGCTTGCGGGCAGCCGTGCGCGCGGGGCTCGAGAAGGTCCCTGTGGTCGTTCGCGAGAGCCTGGACGAGGGGGGCATGCTCGAACTGGCACTGGTCGAGAACCTGCAGCGCGAGGACCTGGCGCCGCTCGAGAGGGCCCGCGCCTACGAGCGACTGATCGAGAGCCACGGCCACACGCAAGAGCAGGTGGCCAAACGGGTTGGCAAGTCGCGCGTGGCGGTGGCCAACGCGGTCCGGCTGCTGGCTCTGCCACAGGTTGCGCAGGACGCACTCGACCAAGGGCTCATGACCGAGGGCCATGCCAGGGCTCTGCTGGGGTTGCGAACCGCGCGCGAGCAGATCGAGGCGATGCGCAAGGTAGTGCGCAGGAACCTGTCGGTGCGCGAGACCGAAGAGTTGGTCAAAGGAGCCGCGCAAGCGCGCGGTAATGGTGCGATCAAGGGCGCGGGCAAGCGCGCACCAACCGACCTTGAAGAGCGTCTCACCCGCAGCCTCGGGACCAAAGTGCGCTTGCGCGGAAGTCAGGCCAAGGGCCGCATTGTCATCGAGTTCTACTCCTCCGATGAACTCGGACGGCTGGCCGAGCGCCTGGGCGGCTGACCCAAGACTCCCAGGAGTGTGATCGCGGAGAGAGCTTTTTGACAACCCTCCTTTCCAGTGGTAGCCGAAGGTTTCTGCCGCTGGACGAACGCGGATTTCTTTAGAGAACGCGCGCATTGCTGGTGCCGGGATGGCAAGCAGAGCGCCCGAGAGGGTAGCCCTGAAGACCCTTGAAGGGTTGCCGGCCGTGCGCTCTTTATCGGTCCACGCCCGGCGATGGAGTAGAGGGACCTCCAGCCTGACATGTTGGCTTTTCCGCCGGACCACACATTTCTGATTCAGCTCGCGAGTTTTTTCGTGCTGCTGGTGCTGCTCAATCGGCTGCTGTTCGCACCGTTTCTAGAACTCCTGGCAGAGCGCGACGACCGTACCTCGGGTGATGAGGATGCCGCGGCCGCGGAAATGCGCGAGGCCGAGGAGCTTGCCGAGCGCGTCGAGCGGGAGCTGGCTCAGGCCAGGGCGGCTGCGATGGCCGAGGTCGAGGTGCTGCGCCGCGAGGCAAGGGAAGAAGAGGCACAGCTGTTCAACCGGGCAAAAGGCGAGGTCAGGGCGCGCCTCGGCGAGCTACGAGTCGGAATAGCCGCGGCCAAGGCCGAGGCCGAGCAGTCTTTGCGCGCGGAAGCCGGGACGCTGGCCGAGCAGATGGTTGCGGCCGTGCTCGGTGGTAGGGGCACACAATGAGGCGGCGTTTGGCGCTCACTTTGTCGCCGGTCATCGTCACGCTGCTATGGGCATCGGTTGCCATGGCGGCCGGAGGCGGGCACGACGGCGAGACCCACCACGCTTCCGGTGCCTGGCTCAACCTGCTGTTTGCAGGCATCAATTTTACCCTTTTCGTCTACCTACTCAGGCGCTTCACGCGGGTGCCGTTGAGCGACTTTCTCGGCAAGCGGCGCAAAGAAATGGTCGAGGCCATGTCGAAGGCGGTGCGTGCCAAGGAAGAGGCCGATCGCATCAAGACCGAATACGAGGCCAAGGCCGCGGCGCTCGACGAGACGCGACAAAAGCTGGTGGACGAGCTGCGCGCGATCGCGGTCAAGGACCGCGATCGGATGCTGGCTGCCGCGGAGGCGGCCGGACAGCGCCTGCGCGAGGAGGCCGAACGCACGGCGCAGTCCGACCTCGAGCGAGCGCGGCGCGAGTTGCGCGCTGAGGCGGCGCGGCTGGCGGCCGAGCTGGCGGCCCGCGACATCGAGTCGCGACTGACCGCCGACGACCGGCGCGGCCTCGTCCATGAGTTTCTAGAGGAGTTAGCAGCCCGTTGAAGAACCCACTCCCGTCGCCAGGCACCGACCTTCGGGCCGATATCTTCGTTACGAAACCTCGACATAGCACCACTATGCCTGCGGTTTCGCGCCTCGATCTCGGCCCGAATCTCAGCACCTGGCTCGGTCCGGGGTTTTCCAACGGACTGCGAGGTCGCACATGACCGGGGGTTCAGTCGCACGGCGCTATGCCGCCGCTCTTTACGATCTGGCCAGCGAGGAAGACCAGGCCAAGGAGATCGGCGCCGGGCTTGCTGAGATAGCCGAGGCCGTAGCCGGCTTGGAGCCGGGAACGCTCGCCGCCGGAGCGCTCGCAACCGCGCAACGTGAGGCAGTCGCCGCTGCGCTGGGCGCCAAGGTCGGTGAAGGCTCGACCCTGGCCAAGTTCCTGGGGGTGGTGGCCGCGGCCGATCGCTTCGAGCACATTCCCGCGATGCGGGAATGGTATGGAAGGATGGCTGATGCCGCCGCAGGTAGGGTCAGACTGAGCATCACGAGCGGGGCACCGCTCGATAGCGAGGAGATAGAAGCCATCAAGCGGACCTTCCGGGCCATTGATGGGCGGGAGATCGTGCCGGAGCTAGAGGTCGACGAGCGCCTCATCGGTGGCGTGACAGTCGAGCTCGAAGGACGCACCTACGACGGGAGCGTGAAGACGCAGCTTGCCAAGCTACAGGCGCGTATGGGCGGGCAGGCCTGAGCGCCAAGGCAATGAGACCGGCCTCGTCGGCGCCGGCGCGTCTTACGCGCGTTGCGTACAGACTCGCCGAGGTAAATTTGGAGGAGACTCGATGCAAATCAGGGCATCAGAGATCAGCGACATAATCAGGGAACAGATCCGCGACTTCGGCCGCGAGGTCGAGGTCCGGGAAACCGGCCGTGTGTTGACCACCGGCGACGGCATCGCGCGCATCCACGGCCTGGACCGAGCCGCGGCTGGCGAGCTACTCGAGTTCGAGGGCGGCGTCTACGGGATGGTGCTCAACCTCGAGGAAGACAACGTCGGGGCCGCCATCTTCGCCGACCCGGAGAAAGTCACCGAAAGCTCCGAGGTCAAGCGCACCGGGCGCATTGCCGAGGTTCCCGTCGGCGATGCGCTGCTCGCACGGGTGGTCAACGCACTCGGCCAGCCCATAGACGGGCTCGGGCAGCTCGAGACAAAAGAATCGCGCCGCATCGAGCTCAAGGCGCCCGGCATCATCGAGCGCCAGCCGGTCTCGCAGCCGCTGCAGACGGGCATCAAGGCCATCGATTCGATGATTCCCATCGGCCGCGGCCAGCGCGAGCTCATCATCGGCGACCGCCAGACCGGCAAGACGGCCATCGCCATCGACACGATCATCAACCAGAAAGGCGGCGATGTCGTCTGCATCTATGTGGCCATCGGCCAGAAACGCTCGTCGGTTGCCCAGGTGGTGGACCGGCTCAAGAAGCACGGCGCCATGGACTACACGATCGTGGTCGCGGCGACCTCGTCCGAATCGGCCTCGCTGCAGTTCCTAGCCCCGTACGCGGGCGTGACGATGGGCGAGTACTTCCGTGACAGCGGCCGCCACGCGCTGATCATTTACGATGACCTGTCCAAGCAGGCGGTGGCCTACCGACAGATGTCGCTGCTGCTCAGGCGCCCCCCCGGCCGCGAGGCTTTTCCGGGCGATGTTTTCTACCTCCACTCGCGCCTTCTCGAGCGCGCCGCGAAGATGAGCGACGAGGCGGGCGGCGGCTCGCTCACGGCGTTACCGATAATCGAGACGCAGGCCGGCGACGTATCGGCCTATATTCCCACCAACGTGATTTCGATCACCGACGGGCAGATCTACCTCGAGACGGACCTCTTCTACTCGGGCGTACGGCCGGCCGTTAACGTCGGTCTGTCGGTCTCGCGTGTAGGCGGTGCGGCTCAGGTGAAGGCCATGAAGAAGGTCGCCGGGACACTACGCCTGGATCTTGCGCAGTACCGGGAAATGGCCGCTTTTGCCCAGTTCGGCTCCGACCTCGACCCGGCGACCCAGAAGATGCTTGCCCGCGGTGAGCGGCTGGTCGAGATCCTCAAACAGGGCCAGTACGTGCCCGAGGAAGTCGAGAGGCAGATCGTCATCGTTTACGCCGCCACCAACGGCTACGTGGACGGCGTCGAGACGGCCAAGGTGCAGCGCTACACCGAGGATCTACATAGCTTCGTCCAGAACTCTCACCCGGAGACCTACGAGCTCGTGCGCAAGGAGTTGGCCCTCACCGAGGCGGTCAGGGCGAACCTCGACTCGGTGCTGGCCGAGTTCAAGGAAGTCTTCGGATCCTGATAACCGGTGCCTAATCTCAAGGACATAAGGAAGCGGATCGTCACGGTCCGCAACACCCAGCAGATAACCAAGGCGATGAAGATGGTCGCGGCCGCCAAGTTGCGCCGTGCTCAGGAAGCGGCCGAGAACGCCCGTCCCTATTCTTCGCGCTTGACGGAGCTGCTCGGTGCCCTGGTCGCCAGCCAGGGCGAGGATGCCCACCCTTTCTTTGGCGCAGGCTCACAGGCGCCTGCGCACGTCGTGCTGCTCACTTCTGACCGCGGCCTGTGCGGGGCCTACAACAGCAACCTCATCCGTACCACCGAGGGTTTCCTGGCCAGCGAGGCCGGCGGAGAAGCCAAACTCACCACCTGCGGCCGCCGCGGTTTCGACTACTTCAAGAAGCGAATAGGCGAGCGCATCGTCGCTAGCCACATCAATCTGAGCAAGGGGTTCAATGCCGAGTTGGCCAAGGTCGTGGCCGAGGACGTTGCCGAGCGATTTCTCAGCGGCCAGGCCGGAACGGTGCATCTCGTCTATGCGCGCTTCCGTTCGGCAGTCTCGCAGATCCCTGTCGTAGAGCAGCTTCTTCCGGTGCCACGCGGGCAGGCCGGCGGGGAAGAAGGGGCGGAGGTGGCGGACTACGTTTACGAGCCGGACGCCGGGGCAGTGCTCGCATCCTTGGCCGCACGGTACGTGGAAACACAGGTGTTGCAGGCGATGCTCGAGGCAATGGCCAGCGAGCACGGCGCGCGTATGTCCGCCATGGACAGTGCCAGCAACAACGCGGCGGATATGATCGACCGGCTCACCCTGGCGATGAACCGCGCGCGCCAGGCAAGTATTACCACAGAACTGATGGAGATAGTCGGTGGCGCCGAGGCGCTTGCCGGCTGATTAGCCAGGAGCCTCGAAAGTAATGGGCAAGGGTAGGATAAAGCAGGTCATCAGCGCCGTCGTAGACGTGGAATTCCCTCCGGGGCAGGTTCCGCCGATTCTCAACGCGCTAACCGTGTGCAACCCGGCGATCAGCGACGAGCCGGACAATCTGGTGCTCGAGGTGGCCCAGCATTTGGGCGAGAGCACCGTGCGCACAATCGCGATGGACTCGGGCGAGGGGCTCGTGCGCGGTCTCGAGGTCACCGACACGGGTGAGAAGATCACCACTCCCGTGGGTGAGGCGGTCCTTGGCCGCATCATCAACGTGGTCGGCCGGCCGGTCGATGGTGGGCCCCCGATCGACACCGACAAACGCCTGCCGATTCACCGCCCCGCGCCGGCCTATACCGAGCAGAGCACCACGGTGGAGGCCTTCGAAACCGGGATCAAGGTCGTCGATCTGCTCTGTCCGTATGCCCAGGGCGGCAAGATCGGGCTCTTTGGCGGCGCCGGCGTCGGCAAGACCGTCATCATTATGGAGTTGATCAATAACCTCGCTCAGGAGCACGGCGGCTACTCGGTCTTCGGCGGGGTTGGTGAGCGCACCCGTGAGGGTAACGACCTGTGGAACGAGATGAAGGAATCGGGGGTGATCGACAAGACGGCCCTGGTATACGGGCAGATGAACGAGCCGCCCGGCGCGCGCGCGCGCGTGGCTTTTACCGCGCTGGCCTGCTGCGAGTACTTCCGCGATACCGAGGGCAAGGAC
This sequence comes from bacterium, assembly GCA_003354045.1. Classification (GTDB taxonomy): domain Bacteria; phylum Desulfobacterota; class Binatia; order UBA1149; family CAITLU01; genus PIVZ01. Next base: position 3,078 of record PIVZ01000039.1, on the reverse strand, counting down.
GTATTGCTCTTCATCGATAACATTTTCCGCTTCACCCAGGCCAATTCCGAGGTGTCGGCACTGCTCGGGCGCATGCCCTCGGCAGTGGGTTACCAGCCGACCCTGGCGACCGACCTGGGTGCCCTCCAGGAGCGCATCACCACCACGCAGAAGGGCTCTATCACCTCGGTGCAGGCCATCTACGTGCCCGCCGACGATCTCACCGATCCGGCGCCGGCGACCACATTCAGCCACCTGGATGCCACCACGGTGCTGTCGCGGCAGATCGCCGAGCTGGGCATATACCCCGCGGTAGATCCGCTCGACTCGACCTCGCGAATTCTCGACCCCAACGTGGTCGGCGAAGATCACTACCAGGTGGCGCGCGACGTGCAGGAAATCCTGCAGCGCTACAAGGATCTGCAAGACATCATCGCGATTCTCGGCATGGACGAGCTATCGGAGGAAGACAAGCTGATCGTCTCGCGCGCGCGCAAGATCCAGCGGTTCCTCTCGCAGCCGTTCCACGTCGCCGAGGCGTTTACCGGCACGCCCGGTGTGTACGTGAAGCTCGAGGACACCATCCGCGGCTTCAAGGAGCTGGTGGCCGGCGATCACGACGACCTGCCGGAGCAGGCCTTCTACATGGTGGGCACGATCGAGGAAGCGCGCCTCAAGGCCGAGAAGATGGCCGCCTAGGAGTTCCGATGAAGCTGCTCGTGGTGACACCATCCAGGCTCCTCGTCGATGCCGAGGTCAGCGAGGTGACGGCCCCCGGGGCGGCCGGGGAGTTCGGCGTTCTGGCCGAACACGTCACCTTCCTTGGCGAGCTCGACGTGGGTCTGCTGAGCTATGTCGAGGACGGGCGCACCAGGTCGCTGGTCATCGACGGTGGCTATGGTGAGGTGCGCGACGACGTCGTGACCATCCTTGCCGACCGCGCCGAGTACGGCGAGGAAATAGACCCCGAGGCGGCGCGCGCGGAGCTCGCCGAGGCCGAGCGTGAGCTCGAAGCGGGCAGCGAAGATCCCGCGGCCATCGAATCGCTGCTGCGCGCGCTCAAGCGCGCCGAGACACGGGTAGCGGCTCTCCAGTAGCCCGCTCCCCCTCGGGTTTGCGTATCGGTTCTTGCAGAGCTACGGGTTTCCGTTGAACGGGCGGTGGATGACCGAACAGGTTACCATCCGCCGCGAATTCGGAGATTTGGTGATCCGTTGAAGACCCCCGAATCTCGGTGCCAGGCGACGGCAGCGGGTTTTTCAACGGGCCGTCAGGAGGCACGGACGAGGAATGTCGGTGAGACCGCTTCTGTATACGCGACGAGCGTTGGGCGTGGCGCTGCTGGTGGCGGCGACGCTGGTCGTCGGTCTGCGCGGCGCGGCGGCCGAGCAGGAAGACCTCGTCAAGCGGCAGTTCCAAGTCTACTCTTTTTCCTCGGGGGCCGGTCGAGGCCTCACCAATGTGGAGACTGCGGTCGGTGCCGTGAGACTCTACACACCTGTGGAAGGCGAGACTTTCTTCGACATCGCTCGTGATTTCGGCCTCGGCTACAACGAGCTGGTTCTGGCTAACCCGGATGCAGACCCGTGGTTGCCGCCGACCGACTGGCCGATAATCGTTCCGACCGAGTGGATCCTTCCGAAGGGTCGCTACCGGGGAATTGTCGTGAACATTCCCGAGATGCGGCTTTACTACTACCCGTCCCCGAGCAGATACGGAGGAGGCCGTCGCGTTGTCACCTTTCCGGTTGGCTTGGGCCGTCAGGATTGGCAAACGCCGCGCGCGGAGTTCCGCGTGCGCGGCAAGACCGAGGATCCCACCTGGGTGATCCCGGAGTCGATCCGCAAGGAACGTCTCGAAGACGGCCTTACCGAGACCTCGATACCGGGTGGCGTTCCGGAGAACCCGCTCGGCAAGTACCGGATCGAGCTCACCCTGCCCTCGTACGCGATCCACGGGACCAACAAGGATTTCGGCATAGGAATGCGGATAAGCCACGGTTGCGTGCGCCTGTACCCGCAAGACATCGAGACGCTCTATGGGCTTGCCGAGGTCGGCAGCGCCGGGCTCTTCGTCTATCAGCCCGTGAAACTGGGTGTGAGAGACGGCCGCGTGCTGGTCGAAGTCCATGAGGACATCTACAGCGTCTCTCCGTGGCTGTGGCGGCTTGCGACCGAGTTGGTCAGTGAGATGGGCCTTACGGACTACGTCGATCCGGACCTACTCGAGGCGGCGGTGGAGGCCGCCTCGGGCACGCCGACCGACGTCGGATACGTTCGCTGACAGTTACCAGGCAGTCTTCAGACCGACTCCGACGCGGTCGAGTCGTACCTGCGACTTGAGCCTGAAATCGGGCACCTCGCGCAGGCGGAAGATCTTGTGCGTGCCTATCGCGATCTGCTTGGTCACCAGATTGACCTTATCCAAGGAGGCCTGCGAGCCTCGCTCAGCAGCATCGGCGACCGCCGCCAGCACCGCCGCACTTCTTCCCAACACTGAGCCGCGGCCGTACTCCTTCTCCATCAGCTCCGCGAACTCGTTTGGGCTGAGCGAACGGTTGGCGTCGTAGTCCTCCACCGGTCGCAGGGCGCGTGAGTACTCGAAGTAAACGACCTCGTCCGGCGCCTCCGCCGTCCTTTCGGAGTCGGGCTCCGCGGCCGGCGCCTGCGTTACCAAGGTGACGCTGAGGGCCGTCGCCGCCACGGCTGCCCAGCAGGTCAGAATCGGCAATCCGCATGTCCGTTGCGCTGTCATGGCTTCCTTACCCTCATCCATGAGAACATTGGTTCGCCCGGTCTACAACGCAAAAAAAGCCCCCCTTCCTCAGAAGGGGGGCTTGAGTTCGTCTCAATTGGTTTTGGCGTCGCTCAGGAGGCCTCGAGGAGTTCCTCGGATTCGGCCGCCACTTCGGCGTTCATGTAGCCGCGTCGCTCGGCCAGCGGGACAATCTTGGCAGCGGTGTGGCGTACCGGCCCGCGCTGCTGACGCCACTTCGAGAGACCGCGGCGGATGTACTCCGGATTGAGACCCAGTACTTCGCAGATGTTCTCGTAGGCGAACGGCCACTCGCGCTCGCGCGACTCGATCCCCTCCCGCGAG
>PIVZ01001148.1 GCA_003354045.1 bacterium | reverse complement strand
ACTCGAAGGTGTTTTGCGGCTCGTTGTCGGTGATGAAGTAGGCCTTGCCGCAGGCGCTGCCACCCGGGACCAGGTGCTCTGCGGCGAGCAGCTCGCCGTGGACCAGGTTCTCGACGTAGGAGTTGTCCTGCCGGGTGTCAGCGCTGCCGATGGCGAGCTTGAGGCGGCCGCGGGCCAGCTGCTCGACCAGCGGATCGAGGATCAGGTTCTCCTCGGGGCCGTAGATTCCGTCCGCTCGGATTGCGCACGTGAGGAGACCGCCTTGGGTGTTGCCGGCGAGCACGAGCTTCTCGGCGGCGATCTTGGTCTCGGCGTAGACGCTCCTCGGTTTATCCGCGTAGGGGGTGGCTCCATCCATGTTCTCGATTGCAGAGCCTGCGAAGCACACGTCGACGGAGCTGGTGTAGACCAGGCGCGCGACCGCGTGCTCCCGGCAGCCCGCGAGGACGTTCTCGGTACCGCCCACGTTGATCTCGTAGGCGGGCTTCTTGTAGGCCTCGGTGGTGGCGCTTCCGCCGAGCAAGCCGATGTGTGCCGCGGTGTGGAAGACCGTGTCCATCCCCTGGCAGGCGCGCGACATGGCGCTGCGCTCGCGCACGTCGCCGCTCGCGCACTCGAGCTTCGGGTGCTCGAGGAGTAGTGGTGTCTTGTGCACCAGGGCTCGCACCCGGCATCCGCGTGCGAGCAGGCTTCGAACCAATAGAGATTGCCGAACGTTATGACGGCCAGTTTCTAACAATCGAAGCTCGACCAGGACACGACGATTTAAAGCCTGTATCGGATTGTAAATGGGTGGTGACCAACATCCGGCACTTGATAGATAACTTTCAAACGTATTTATTTCCTGTTCAGCAAATCCATCTAAAGG
>PIVZ01000556.1 GCA_003354045.1 bacterium | reverse complement strand
GTAATGAAAATCTTCACGTTTAAGTACTTCATGAGATATTTCAAAGTCTATCTGGTGATTATGAGTCATCACCACATATAGGGTATTAGGGGGCATTGAAGCAACTTCACTTGCAGGATCATCCGTCACTACTTTTATGATATTGGCAAAATGCTCAGTATTAGCAGGAAACTGCTCGGCTCGACGAAGCCACGGTGACACTACAGTTCCATTTCACGGGCCCTGATGCCGCGGACTGGTACATAGTCTCCGAGAAGGGCGAAGCTTCGCGGCACGACGGTACGGTGGATGACCCTACTTGCACGATCACGGTGCTGGCCGCCGACTGGGCGGCAGTTCGAAGCGGAGAGCTCGACCGCATGGAGGCATGGTCAACGGGTCGCATGGTGATCGACGGTGACTTGAACGTGATGATGCAGTTAGAGGAAACGATCTCACGCTTGGCGGGCTGAACGAAAGCCCAAGATCGGTACCGGGGGGACATATTCGATGGCAGACAATGGCGAAGTAAAGGACGTCTACCGGCAGGTAGCGGAGATGGTAGACCGCGACGACGTGGTCGGCGTTCCCGTCACACCGGCGTTCCTCAAGGTGCTGAGCCTTCAGTTCACCGAGAAGGAAGCCGAGCTGGCGCTGAAGGTGGGGCTTGCCGGCGGCAATATCGAGTGTCTGGCCGAGAAGACGGGCATCGACAAAGACAAGTTGAAAACCATGCTCAATGCCATGGCCGACAAAGGTACGGTGTGGATCGACCCGCGAAGCGACGACCCGCAGTACCGGATTCTCGGAAGCTCGGCGCCGGGCCTGGTAGAGACCGGCATCTGGGGCGGGATCCGTTTCCCCTACGACGTCGAGCTCGGCAAAGCGCTGCACGAGGTAGTAGTCGAATGGGCGAGAGAGAAGCTATGCAAGCTGGGCTTTCCCTTTGCACCGGTGTGGGCCCATCACGAGTTCCTTCCGAAGGACGCAGGGCCTGATGAGAGCCTGGCCGCCTTTCTCGGCGAGCAGGACTACTTCAGCGTCTCCTACTGCCCGTGCCGGCTGTCCCATTGGCTGAGCGACCCGGGCAATCACTGCGACCACATGCTCGAAACCTGCCTGCACACCGGCGACACGGCCAGATGGTGCGTCGAGCACGGCCAGGGCAGAGAGATCACCTACGAGGAAGCACTCGAGCTACTTTGCAAGTCGAACGAGAACGGGCTCGTTCACACCATCAATATCAACGGCTTCATCTGCAACTGCTGCGTGGACTGCTGCCCGATGTTCATCGGCTTCCACGAGATGAACACCCAGACGCTCATCCCCTCGCCTTTCGTGCCCCGGGTGAACGACGACGAATGCATCTCGTGCGGCAACTGCGCGGAGCGCTGCCCGGTAAACGCCATAAAGATGAACGATGTGGCCGAGATCGATCTCGGCACGTGCATTGGCTGTGGTCTGTGCATACCTACCTGTGCATCGGAGTCGATAAGGCTCGAGCGGCGAGCCCCGGAGGAGTTGCCCGCACCTCCAGCGTGAGCGCCGCTGGCGTGGAAACGGCCGTCGGCGTAACAGGCCGACAAATAGGAAGTTTTCGCATCCCGGGCCCACGACTCTGGCTGGCGCACGGCGCGTCTTTGCTGTTGACACAAATGGGGCATGGCGTTACGCTAACAAACGTTCGTTAGCCAGACTGATTGACGCGACGCGCTGAGCCCCACATGGCCGCCGCGGTAGCTGTCGGCATGGACTTACGAAGACGCGGCCCCGGTCCGCCATTGCGGCAGAGGTCGAGATCTCAGGCAGGGAGTGACGAGTAGATGCTGTTCAGATCGACAGGGTTGGGAAAGGCCGAGCTCATAGCGGACATCACGGCCGTCAAGCGCCAGGGGGACTACATCATCATGGAGATGCAGACCACCGAGCCGGTGCGCTGGAAGATTCGTGGAGGGGTGAACCACAAAGACATCCGCCAGCTGCTCAAGGCCATGCTCAAGCTGTCCGCGCTTTCCTTCTTCTTGAACCCGAGAGGCTGGTTCAAAACGCCAGAACATCCCGGCGATTTCTAGTCCGTATGACCGAATCGCAAGCCCTCAATCCCGCAGGCACATCAAGGGGAACCTCCGATGGCTGACAAGACCTTCGACGCCGTAATCGTCGGCGGCGGCAACAAGGCGCTCCTGCTCGCGCTCTACCTGATCAAGTACGGCGGCATGAGCGTCGGGATATTCGAGCGCCGGCACGAGATAGGCGGTTGCCTGGCCACGGAGGAGATCTCCGCCCCGGGCTTCCGCGGCAACACCCACGCCAACATCATCTTGCCCTGGTATTACGCGCCCATATGGCGCGACTTCCCCGAGTTCTGGGACTACGGGGCCCAGTGGGAACAGCACAAGTGCAGTGACGGCTTCGTCTTCCGCGACAAGGAGAACTGCCTGGCCATCTACAGCCACAAGCACGATCCGACCCAGGAGCGCACGGCCAAGGAGATCGCGCGTTTCTCCGAGAAGGACGCCGAGACCTGGCTAAATCTCCAGTCTGTTGCAGAAAGCGACGAGTATCTCCGAGTGACGATGGACGCCTTGTTCAAGCCTGTCGAAGACCGCGGCTTGCCCGAGGTGGCCCAACGGCAGGCGGACATCTTCCCGAAGGTCCTCGAGGCGGGCTTCCTTCCCGATTCATTGACCTTCAAGGCCAGCAGCATGCGGGCAGCCCAGGAATGGTTCGACAGTCCCGAGCTCCAGTCGTGCATCCTCAGGTTCGCCGTCTCCTCGGTGATCGACATCAATGACTCCGGGTCCGGAATGATGACGATGGGCATGGGCGCCACCCTGCCGACCATCGGCTTCGCCCGAGGCGGCACCCATCAGATCGCGCACGCCGCTCACCAGATCTTGGTCCAGCTCGGCTGTCAGTTCTTCACCAATGCAGAGGTCGATCGGGCGATCATCGAGAACGGGACGGCCACCGGCATCAGGTTGACCGACGGCAGCGAGATCGCCGCACGCAAGCTGGTGGTGAGCACGCTGTCTCCCCACCAACTCATCTTCGATCTCATCGGCGAGGAGCACGTTGACGATCAGACCAAGAGGCGTGTCAGGCTCATACAAGACACCTTCGGCTGTCTGATGTGGTACAGCTTCGCCGTCCACGAGGCTCCCATCTACAAAGCGGAAGCATTCAACCCCGACATACACGAGTGCCAGTGGCTGGGATTACAACCCGACCCCGATCCCATGCACATCGCCCGCGAGTGCCTCTATGAGAGGCTCCACAAGTTCCCGCCGCTCGAGGACTACGCGCCCACCGTCGGCTGCCACAGCTTGGTGGACCCGAGCTTCGCGCCGCCGGGCAAGCACGTCGTGCAAAACGAGCAGCTGGCTCCGCCCGCCACAGCGTTCAGCGAAAGCGAGTGGCTGGAGATCAAGAAGCGCTACGCCGACGAGCTGATCACCCTCTGGCAGGACTACGCCCCGAACATGACCTGGGACAACGTCATCGGCGTAGATACCAACAGCGCCTTCGACCACTGCCGCATGAAGAACCTTGGCACTGGCATGGCAAGCACGTTGTAGCATGGTGTGAACCGACA
>PIVZ01000555.1 GCA_003354045.1 bacterium | reverse complement strand
CGCACCGAACCGGCAGATCGGATCTCACAGCGAAACCAACATGTCGCATCCGCAACTGCGCTGCTGCAGGCTAGCTCGGGCTGTCGAGCACCGCGCCGGCGACCAGCTCTTCTAGATACCGAGTGTCCCACCACGAGAGCTGTAGCTGCTTGGCGCGCCGGAAGTAGAGCTGGATGTCGTACTCGATCGTAAAGCCGTAGCCGCCGTGCACCTGCACGCAGTTGGCGGTCACGTCGCGGTAGGTCTTGCACGCGAAAAGCTTGGCCATCGGTGCCAGACGATTGACCGGCTTGCCGGCCGAGCGAGCCCACGCGGCCTCGTGGACCAGCGTCGTACCGCCATCGACCACGGTCTGGTTGTCCGCCAGGTAGTGCGCGATGGCCTGGAAGGCGCCGAGCGGTTTGTTGAACTGCTCGCGTTCCATGGCGTACTGCACGGTTATCTCCATCGCGCGCGCGGCCCCGCCCACGGCCTGAGCCGCGAGCATGATGATCCCGTCGTGCATGGCCTCGTTCCAGGTGGCCCAGCCGGTGCCGGCCGCGCCAATACGGGCCGAGGCAGGCACACTCACGTTCTCGAAGGTGACCTTGTACTGGGTGTCGGCGGCCAGACTGAACTGCTGGGTCATCTCGATGCCCGCTGACCGCGGATCGACCAGGAACAGATCGACGTCGTGCTCGTTCTGGCCCGTACGCGCAAGCACCAGAAGCTGCGTGGCCGCACTCGCGAATTGGACGTGACGTTTGGTGCCGGTCAGTTTGTAGCCGTCGCCGTCGGAAGCCGCCGTGAGTTGTACGCCGGCCGGTCCGTAACCGCAGTCAGGCTCGAGCCAGGCCGGCGTGAGGATCGCGTCGCCGGTGGCTATCTTGGGAAGCCATTCCTGTTTCTGCTCATCGTTGCCGGCCGACATCAACACCCCTGCACTCATCACCGCGCTGACGAAATGGGGCGACGGAACGAGCGCGCGGCCGAACTCCTCGTAAGCGATCGCGCATTCAAGAGCCGTCAGGGCCGAGCCCCCGTACTCCTCGGGCAGCGTGAGTCCGAGCAACCCCAGCTCCGCAAGCTGCTTCCAGAAGTCCTCGGCGTATCCCGTCGGGTCGTCCTCTAAGGTCCGGACGGCCTCGATGGGCACATGGCGGGCACATACCCCGCGGACCGTGTCGCGCAGCATCTGCTGTTCTTCGGTGAAATCCAGGTCCATCTCTTACTCCTGTCGCTTGCTCGAAAGTCTTCTCACTCGACGACGCCTGCGTCGCGAAGACGCGCAATCTCATCGTCGCCGTAGCCGGCCATGGCCAAAAGCTCGTCGGTGTCGGTCGCCGTGTCCTCCCGCACCTTGTAAACCGGCTGCTCGCGCTCGCCCCCGGCCAGCACCGGCCCGACTTGACGGAAGGCCCCGTGCTGCGCGTGCTCGGCGTTCGCGAACACCCCGCGCGCGACGAACTGAGGATCGTCTGCCAGCTCGGCAATTGTGCTTACCGGCGCCACGCATGCGTTACCCGGGGCCAGCTCGGCGACCCACTCGTCACGGTCTCTCTTGGCAAATGCTTCGCTGAAGGCAGCGCGGATCTCGTCCTGGCGCGCGTCGTCCATCTGATGCGGGATCCACTGCTCGAGCTCGAGTGCCTTGCACAGGTTGGCGAAGAAGGCCGGCTCTATGGCAGCGACCGTGAGCCACTTGCCATCGCGCGCCTGGTAGGCGTCGTAGCAAGCGTAGCGGCCGGTCAGTATGTCGCCGCCGGGACCCGGCTCCTCGCCGGTAGCCAGGTAGCGATCCACATGCAGAGACATCAGCTGTACGACGCCTTCTGCAACAGAGACGTCGAGGTAAGCGCCGACCCCTGCGGCATCGCGCTGCACGATGGCGGCAAGAATGGCGATCACCGCCTGCATACCGCCCGCCGCGCTATCGGCCACCGTCGCACCGGGGATGGCCGGAGCGCCGCTGGCACGCCGTCCCGAGCAGTGTAGGAATCCACCGACGGCCAGATAGTTGAGATCGTGGCCGGCCCACGCCGAGTAGGGTCCGTCCTGGCCGTAGCCGCTCGTCGAGCAGTACACGATCTTCTCGTTTACGGCCTTCACGTCCTCGTAGCCCACACCGATGCGCGCGGCCACGCCCGGTCGAAAGCTCTCGATGATGACGTCGGCCTTCGCCGCCAACCTCGAGAAGACCGCCTTGCCTTCATCGGCCTTGAGATCGATCTGCACCCGCTTCATTCCGCGCCCGGCGCCGTAGCTGTAATAAGGCGGACGGATCTGCACAGAGCCCTTGGCCGAAGTAGGCCCGACTTTGATGACGGTGGCGCCGTAGTCGGCCAGGATGCGCGAGGCGCGCGCGGCCGGTCCGACGCTGGCAAGGTCGAGAACGGTGAGTCCTCGAAGCTGGACGCTGGTCGATGACACCGGTGATTAGAAGTTCTTCGGCAGCCCCAGCTTACGACGTGCCAGGATGTTCTTCTGGATCTCGGAGGAGCCGCCGCCGATGGTCTCGACCACTGTTGCCCGGTAGGTCACGTCGAAGCGCCCCTTCATCGGCGCTTCCTCGGTCCGTACGCGGAGTTGACCGCCGGCGCCGGCGATACTCAGCGCTTCGTTGGCCATTCGCTGCGACAGCTCGGTGGCATATAGCTTGTACTCCGAGGCCTCGCAGGTTGGCGGTGCACCACCCTTCATCGACTTGGCCACGAACTTGAGACCCAGCACGCGCGCCACCTCGGTCTCGGTCACGAGCTGGGCGATCTTCTGCCTGGTGATCGGGTCCTCGCGAAGCGGTTTGCCATCATGCTCGGCCGTGGCCACGTAATCGCAGAGCAACTCCAGCCGCCGCTGTATCGGCGAGAAGGTGAACATCGTGAAGCGCTCGAGGTCGAGCGCCTCGGATATGTACTGGAAGCCCTTGCCGGCCTCGCCCACCAGGTAGTCGTCGCCCACATAGACGTTGTCGAAGAAGACGTGATTGGTCCTGTCCTCGCCGATCGTCTCCATGCCCTGGACGGTGATCCCCTCGCTTTCCATATCGACCAGGAACAGGCTGATTCCCTTGTGCTTGGGTGCATCCGGATCGCTGCGCGCGCCGAGCCAGCACCACTGGGCAAAGTGCGCCGAGGTGATGAAGATCTTCTGCCCATCAAGCCGCCAGCCGTCGCCGTCGCGAGTGGCCTTGAGCTGCATGGCCGCGGCGTCCGAGCCGGCGCCGGGCTCGCTGTAACCCACGGCAAATTCGACGTCGTTGTTGAGGATTTTCGGCAGGAACTCCTCCTTGAGCTTGTCGCTGCCGTTGCGGATGAGGGTCTTGCCGATAATGCCGACCCCCTTGCCTATCTGGGGAGCGCCCACCGCGGCCAGGGCTTCGTTGAGGAGGTACTCGTAGACGCCCTCGCCTTCGCTGCCGCCGTACTTCTTCGGCCAGGTCATGCCCAGCCATCCGCGCTCGCCGATCTTCTTCATGAAGGCCCGGCGTGGAGGTGTGTCCACCAGCTGCGCGAAATTCTCGCGCGTGGGGTCCATGACATCCTCGGAGTAGTTCTCTTCGATGAACTGCTCGACCTCTTCGAGGAAGGCCTTCTCTGCA
>PIVZ01001147.1 GCA_003354045.1 bacterium | reverse complement strand
CCTGTGGGAGCCCGGCGCGACATCGGGCTTGCCGCGTCCGGGGAAGGCAGGAGCCCTTGAGCTAGTGAGTGGGCACGCCCGAACGGCGCTCGGTGGCGAGTGGGGTGGGTTGCGCGTGACGACTGCCGCCGTCCATGGTGGGACCGCGTTCGCCGAGTCAAGGTGGGGGCCGACTGCTCCGCGCGAGTCCCTCGGGCGTCAAACCGCAACGCTTCCCTGAGGGAGGTGGCTCGGCGGGGAACCCGAGAGGCGGCGATGCCTCACGGGCTCGGTGGGCGAGGCCCCACGCCCATGGCATCACGCAGGATGTCCGCCACCGCCGTCACCCATACGTCGTCGCTGTTGAGCGACGGAGCGAGTCGCAGTTCCTCGCCTCCGTGCGCAACGAAGTCCTGCGCCGCACGGATTCCAATCTCCTCGATCGTCTCGAGGCAATCCGCCACGAACGAAGGCGACAGCACAGCCAGCCGCTTGACACCTGTCTTGGCGAGTTCACGAACACGTTCGTCGGTATACGGCCTGATCCAATCCGTACGTCCGAGGCGAGACTGGAAGGCCACTTCGTAGCCGTCGCTCGACAGCCCAAGCTTCGCGGCGATCGCGCGCCCTGTGGCGTAAGACTGAGCTCGATAGCACTGCCGGTTTGCCTCCACGAGCGCCCCACAGCAGTCCGCCTGCTTCTTGCAGTAGCCGCCGGGAGCGGTGTCGGCCTTGTGCAACTGACGCACGGGCAGACCGTGGAAGCTCATGAGCACGTGATCGGCCTCGAAGTTGTCAAGCGTGGCACGTGCCATGGCGGCGCAGGCGCCGATATACGAGGCGTGATCAAAGTAGGGCGGCACGACCTGCAGCACCGGCACGTTCCACATG
>PIVZ01000554.1 GCA_003354045.1 bacterium | reverse complement strand
CCATAGAGGGCGGGGTTCAGCCGCTCGTCGTTGTAGGCCTTGAACTGCCGGTAGAGCTTGAAGAAGCGGCGGCCTGCTCGAAAGTCTGCAAGCAGATGCACGACGCACGCTGCCAGGTCGGCCCTTTGCTCGCACAGAATCTCGAGCTTCGTGCCACACTCGCCGGCCAGCTCGGGGTCGTCCGTGCGCGCGGCATTTATCCCCATGTGCCAGATCTTGAGCGAGAGGATGGAGAGCCGGTCGATGACCATGCCGGCCGTTTCGGAATGTTGCTCGCCCGCCGAGGTATCCACTTCGGCAAGCTCGGCGAGCAGCCGGGTGTCCACCACCTCGACCAGATCGTTGCGCTTCTGGTTGCGGCGATCGATGGCGCGTTTGACGCTGGCGATATAGCCGTCGTCTACGTCGGTCCGGCGCGCCTCATCTTCCAAGTTCCACAACGAGAAGTTGCAAAAGTGCTGGGCCAGCACGGCCGACTCGACCTGCTCCCCCGGCTCTACTTCTGACTGCTCATCTCGCGCGTACCACTCGGCCAGGGCCCGGTCGTGTAGACCGGCTATGTCCAACTTTTCAAGTTCCACGACTCTCCTATCGCTTTGCCGGGCGATCCTTTCAAGCGTGAGTGGGCCGGCAGTCGCTCGACAAGCACGCGACCGCAACCGAGCACCGAACTTCGGGGCGCTCCGGGGAGACGTCCGTTACCCGTCCGCCCGCCCACGGCTGAGCAGGTAGCGAGCCGCGGCCAACGCCTCTTCCACCGACACCTCAGAGACGATCTCGGGTGGCTGGCGACTCGGCTTGACGCCCTCCCGGTAGTGCTCGTCGGCTCGCAGCACCCGTGAGGGAACCGGCTCCAGCGGGGCAATGGTTCGCGGCGGTTTGGGACCGATGAAAACTCCGGTGGGTACGCCCTGCATCCAGGCCATGTGCATGGCTGCGGTGTCCGAGCCGACGAAGGCGCGGAAGCAGCCGATGGTGGCCAGCATCTCCTTGAGCGTGGTCGGCGGGGCCAGCTTGCAGGATTCGCCCGCCCTTTCGGCGATCTGGCGCGAGAGATCCTCCTCGGCCGGCCCCCAGAACACCGCGCTACGTATCTCTTCGTCACCGAGTCTGCTCAGCAACTCGACCCACTTGTCCGGTGGCCAGCGCTCAGCGGCGCGGGCCAGGCTGGTGCCGGGGTATACGGCCAATTCAGGCCGCCGCGCCCCTTCGTACCAGGCAACGGCCTTGGCGCGGTCGGTGGCCTTCAAGTGCATACCGTTGGCGGCCGGGTCATAGTCTGTATCGATACCCAACGGGGCTAGCAGATGGAGGAACCGCAGCACACGATTCTCCCAATGATCTTCGAGCTTTACGTGGACATTACTAAACAACCAGTTGGCTTCTGTAGAGTCGCCCCGCCCGTAGCCGACCCGGTGCGAGACGCCCGTGAGACGAGAGAGGACGCCGCTCTTCAGGCGGCCGTGGAAGTCGAGCACCACCTCGTAGCCTTCCTCGCGGATTTCGCGGGAGATACGCCAGATTTCGGCCAGCGCCCGGCGTGGGCCGCCCTCCAGCTCGCCGCGCCTCAGGATGTGGAAGCGATCGATGGCCGGGTGCCCGTCGAGTAGCGGATGCACCCAATGCTCGACCGCCCACCCAATGGTGACTCCAGGGCGGTCACGGCGTATCCTGGCCACCGCCGGCAGAACGCGCAGCGCATCGCCAATTGCCCCCAGCCGAACGACGAGGATACGACTTGCCTGCGAGAGTTGCGCTTGCGCCATAAGACCGAGGTCAGGGGGGCCGGCTACTGGCTAGACCGGCCCTTTCCGGTTATTGCTTTCAAGCATATGACACTCATGGCTTTCTGGTAGAGGGGCTGCATGCATCCGCCCCTGTTCTGATACACTCATCTGCCACCCCTGCGCAATGAACGAGCACACTTCAGCCTCGGCCTCCGCAACGCTACGACCTGCCACGGCGATGGCCGTGCTGACCTTCGCTCTACTCGCCGGCTGCCCCACACTGACCTTGGACGCCCGTAACCGTCCACCCAAGACGCCACAGGATGGCCTCCCCGGGGCGGCCGCGGCACTAGAAAGAGGGGAGTACGAGGCGGCCGAGCGCATCGCTCGGCAAACGCTCGAGGCCCGCGACGAGGCAATGAGCGCCGGCGACCCGGCAGCCGTAAGCCTGTCGCTACTGCTCGCCGAAGCACAAGTGCGCGAGAGGCGTTTCGCCGAAGGCGAGGGCACGGCCTCCCGTGCGTTGGCGCTGGCCGTGCCCGTCGGGCCCCTTTCCGAACGCACCTCACAACGAAGCGGCCACTATCGGCTGGCCCGGGCCTACGAGGAGATGGGTGTCGATGGGGAAGCCGAGCGGCACTACTCGCTCGCGCTCGAGTTGTGCGAAGCGGACGCGACCTACCGAGAGCAAGGCGCGTGCGCGACCGAGCGCAAGGACCTCACACGTGTGCTGGTGGCGAGAGGACGTTACCGGGAGGCCGAACCGCTGGTTCTCAAGAACGTCGCGACTACGCAGGCTGCAACCGGCGCTCACGACATCCGGCTGGCCTACGCACTCGGCGAGGCATCCGTCTTCTACAGCCGCCAGGGCAAGCATCATCTTGCCGTCCCGCTTTTCATTCGCGGCTACCGCATATGGATGAACGTCCACGAAGATGCCTACGAGAAGTACAAAGCGGCGATGCAAGGCGGCCTTGCCAACCCGTTCGGCGAGGAGTTCGCGCGGCCGCACCCCGGGCACTTTCCATTCAGCGTTCCGAGCGGACTCGATGAGCAGTCCACTCACCTGCTCAAGCTCAACCGTGCGGACACGGCCGGGCGAGCGGCAGAACGCGAGCACAAGCTGTGGGCGAGCGGCGGGGGCGCACTCGATCTCGCCATGAAGGAGCTCGCGCGGGTTCTCGGCGACGGGCGACCGCCCGGCCCCGGCGGCGGCAGTAGCGAGCTCGACAAGGCGCTGGCGATGCAGACCGTCGGCCACGTACATTTCAAGAAAGGACGCTATCAGCGGGCCGAGGGCTACTACCGCGAGGCGCTCGAACGCATGCTGCGCGTGTGGCCGGCGCTCGACTCGCGCATGCGCCGCGAGCACGTTCACTACTACCTGGACGTATTCAAGACCCTGGGCGTGATCACCCGCTCTCACGGACAACCCGAACAGGCCATACGTCTCTATGAACAGGCACTCGAGGTGGCCAAGCCTCAGCTAGACATGAAGGATGCGCGCTACCTCGATCTGTTGATGGACATCACCACCGCCTACCGCGAGCTCGGAGACTTCGACCAGGCGGCCGCGGCGGCCGAGCATTACATGGAGAAGACCGCCGAGGCTCGCGGCAAGATGCACCCCGATTACGCGTGGGGCCTGCGTAACATGGCCTACGTCCACTACGCCCTCGGCGACCTCGAGCGCTCGCAGGAATTCGAGGCCGAAGCCCGCGCCATCTGGGGCGACGAGGCGCCGCTGCTGCCGGAGTTCTGAACGGAAACGCTACGGAGGACCCGACCGCAGCCGCCATTGTCGGCCACCCGGTCTTGATTGCTATAATGAATCATTTGTTGCCGGCGGTTCA
>PIVZ01000553.1 GCA_003354045.1 bacterium | reverse complement strand
CAGTCCCAGCCCCGTCCCTTTCGGCTTGTTCTCCGCCTGCGCCTGGTGAAAGCGCTCGAAGATCTCCTCGCGCTCGTCCGGCGGTATGCCCGGACCGTTATCCGTCACCGCCATGCGCAGGGCAGGGCGGCCTTCGTAGGAGGCCCGTCGGGCACTCAGCTCCACTCGGCCCCCCTGCGGCGTGAATTTTCGCGCGTTGCTGCACAGGTTCGTAAGGACCTGGATCAGCCGGTCTCGGTCGCCACGAATGGTCGGTAGCTCGCCGTTGACGTTGACGGTGAGCTCGATACCGCTCTCGCTGTAAAGCGGCCGGAAGGCGATCTGCACGTGCTCGAGCAAATCGGCGGGCTTCTCGATCGTCTCGACGCGCCACTCCGACTTGCCGGCCTCGATCTTCGACAAGTCGAGCAAGTCGTCGATCAGCCGCGTCAACCGGCCAGTTTCCTCGATGATGACGGCGCTGAAGCGCTCGTTGTTCTCGGCCTTTCCTCCACTGTAGCGGTTGATGATCTTGGCGGCCGAGGAGATCGAAGCGAGCGGGCTTCGCAGCTCGTGAGAGACATTGCTGAGGAACTCCGATTTCAAACGGTCGAACTCCGTCAGTCGCTCGTTGATTGTCTGCAGCTCGGCAGTGCGCTCGCGCACCTTGGTCTCGAGCATGCTCGAGTGCTCCTCGATCTCGGCACGCAGCTTCTTCTCTTCGCGCATGGAAGCTTCGGCCACCTGCTTGGCGATGACGAGCTCGCTTACGTAGGATTTGATCGAGCGGCGCATGGCCTCGAACTGCCGCGCCAACACACCTATCTCGTCAGAAGAGGAGGCCGAGGCTATCTCTTGGTCGAGATTGCCCTCTGCTATACCGGCGGCGTCGCGGGTGAGCTCCACGACAGGCTGCAGAAGCCTGCGGCTCGCCCACACGGATCCGGCGAGCCCCAATAGCGCCACGAAGACCGCGGCCAGCAACGTCAGCGAGGCCGAGCGGGCCACGACGTTCTCGCCCCTTTCTATCGATTCGGCCGCCTGCACGTGCAGGGGGGCCAGGTCGAAGCCCAGGACGAGCCAGCCCCATTCGTGTCCGCCGACGACAAGCGGCCGTGTGATTTCGACTACCTCGTTACCGCTCTCGTCCCTCGAGTAACGGGGCTCGCCGCTTTCCTGCTGCTTGGGTGCCCGCGAGCCGACCTTACGCGGGTCGGTATGGATGATCGTTATCCCGGCGGCGTTGGTCAGGTAGCTGTAGGCGAGATACTCGTTCTTCTCCTGCATCGTCCGAACCGTTTCGGTGATGAACGCGAAGTCGTAGCCGGCGATCGCCGTTTCCATGCTCGCCGCCATCCCTTCGGCGAGCAGCAAGCCGCGCTCGACCATGCCTTTTTCGAGCTGGACCGTGGCCCGACGAATCTCGGCGTTGAGCACCGAGGACTGACGGTACACGTGAAGCACCGAGACGAGTACGATGCAGATGAAGACCGTGACGGCGCCCGAGAAAGCAAGCTTCAGGTGAAGACCCAGTCCCTGCTGGACCGTGCCGATCAACCTCGCCCTGCGCCCTGTGGTTGCCATGACCTGTGGTCAGAGCTCCTTGGAAAGCGTCAAGAGCCAACTTCGTGTTACCGGTGTCGGTCCACGTATGAGCTCGTCAACAGTTTCGAGGTGTGAGCGCTCGGCCAGGTTCTGTCCGACGAGGCCGACGGTGGGCCACATGCCACCGGGTTCGTAGTGTACGGCCAGGTCTACCCGCACATAGGAATCGACGTGAACTGACCGGGTCTCGAAAGCGCGGCTGCGGAAGACGGCCTCGGTGGTAAGACCGTCCACCCAGTGAAGCGTGGGGACGATGGAGAGTCGCGGGCCGGCCTGGATGAACTGCCGGAGGTTCACCTTCCAGTGGGGCGAATCCGGGTTGTCGGCTCCATTGGAGCTGAATTCGAAATAGGAGGCGTTCACTTCGGCTCTCCAGGCGGGGTTCATTTCAGCACGCACCACGGCTTCGCAGCCGTAGGCGAACGCATCTCCGAGGTTCTCGTGGAGGTGAGTCAGGAAGAGAACGTTCTCGTCTTCTTCGTTCGCGATCAGCAGGGGATCTTCCAGCCCGTTCCATCCGGCTATGTCGTCGTACTCATTGTAGAAGGCCGTAGCGTCGATAGAAACCCGTTGCCCGAGCCTATGGCGATAGCCGGCCTCGTAGGCCACGAGGGTGGCATCGCCGGCCTCTCCGGTGCCCACGAAACGCGGCACCACGACCGGTTCGCCGGGGTCCGGGGGTGCCGGGGGTGGGGACTGGACGTCCACGAACATGTCGGTGAAAGCCGGCGTGTTGACGCTGCGCGAGACGGCAGCCCACGCGGTACGGTCTTCGTCGAAACGATGAACGAACCTGACGGAAGGCTGCCAGCTGGTGCCGGAGAAGCTGTTGTTCTCTACTTTGCTGCCGAGCGTAAGCTGGCTTCGGCGACCGAGATCGATGGCGGCCTGCGCGAAGCCGCCGACTACGTTGAGTGTATCGCGGGGATTGTCGAAGGCGACGGCGCCGTCGGTGATCTCGAAATGGGTACGCCGCGCGTTCGCTCCCCAGGTGACCACCGCGTCGTCGAGCAGACGAAACCGGTGCTGCGCTTCCACGTCCCAGGTGGTGCGCTCGTTCTCGAAGGTGCCGAAGAATGGAACCCTGCGGTCCAGTCTTCCGGCTCCCAGCCGCAGGAAGCCGCTGGAGCCGTCGGCGAAGTCCTTCTCGAGATGCCATATGGTGCTGGCCAGTTCGGTAGAGTACTTGTTGTCGTCTGCGTAACGGCCATCGGGATTGGCACGCGCCGCAGAACCTAACCGGCTGTCGTAGTACTCGCCGAGGCTCATCAGCGACAGGCCGCGACCGAGGTTCCAGTCGAAGCGATAGCCGCCGCGCACCTCGTCGCGCTCGTCTTTGATGTCGCGGCCGCCGTTGCCGCCGAAGCCCTCGTCGCTGCCCCAGCGGCCGTACAAACGGTAATGGAAGTTGCCGCTGCGGCCGCCATGGCGGGCCTCTCCCTGAAACTGGCTGTTACTCCCCCCGTGACCCCTGAGCAGCGTGCCGTGCGTGTCCTCTGCGCTCTTCGTTATTATGTTGACGATGCCGTTGACGGCGTTCGAGCCCCAGATCGTTCCGCCGGGGCCACGGATGACCTCTATACGCTCGATGTCGGGCAGGAAGGTGTTCCACTCGCGCCACAGAGTGCCGCCGAACAGCGGGCTGTAGATGGGACGGCCGTCCATCAGGACCAACATCTTGTCAACGAACGTGCCGTTGAACCCGCGCGACGAGATGGCCGTCAAGTTGCTGTCCACGTCGGCCACATCGAGGCCGGGAACCATCCGCAGAGCGTCTTTCAATCGCTCGGCACCGCTGGCGAGGATTTCCTCTCCAGTGATCACATACACGGCGGCCGGGACTTCCCAGCTCGATTCCGCATGCCGCGAGACCGAAGTCACGATGTCCGATTCGACCTTGAAGAACTCCATCTCCGCGGCCGGGTCGAGCGGCGGTTCGGGCGAAGTGAACGGATCCTCCCAGACTTCTTCGGCACGCGCGATGCCACCTGTTACGACCAGC
>PIVZ01000038.1 GCA_003354045.1 bacterium | reverse complement strand
AGCAAAACGGGGCTGCCGGAAAGCTCCGGCAGCCCCGTCGCTGCTCAATTGCCTGTCGATCCGGCTACTGCTGGATGCAGTAGAGGTTCTCCGCCGTATCGCACTCGTTGCCGGCGAAACAGCTGTCTGTCCAGCCGGTGGCCGCGTCGCCGCCATCGCCGAGATCGGCGCTGCTCGCGACCGTGCCATCGGTCCAGTTGCTGCAGTGATTCGCACCGATTGCCGTACCATCGGTGGCGGTGTTGGTCCACACGCCGTCCTCGAGAAGGGTGACCGTGCAGCCGCTGGTTCCTGCGGCCGGTGCGGCGCCGTTCTCGTCGGTGCTGATGGCCGCTATCAGAGATCCATCGATCAGGTCGGCATAGTCGTTTGCCACCCGGGTGCGCGGGGTCGCGCCCGCAAGGGTAAACGGCCCTGCCGCAGCCAGGGTCCCGGCCGGTAGCCGCGTGGACGGGCTGTTGCTGCCGTCACTCAGCCAGGCCGTGTAGGTTCCCGACAAACCGGCGGCAGTCGCCAGGGTGTTACAGATGGTATCGGCATCGCCGAGGCTGCTGAATCCCGTGGGCGGAGTCCCGCCCGGCGCAAGCGTGGTGCTGGTCTGGAAGATGATGCGCTCGTCGAGGCACAGGCTGCTGCAACCGTCACCGTTGACCACGCCGCTGTCATCACACTCCTCGCCCAGATCCAGACACGTGGAGCCATCGCCGCAGGAGCCGCCGCTGCCGGCGGCGGAGCAGTCCGCGTTGCAGACGCCGCAAGCGGTAGTGAAGCCATCATCGCAGTTCTCTGTCTCGGGACACTGCGCGCCGTCGCCGCAGGTCGAGCCGCTACCGCCACCGTCGCAGGTGGCGTTGCAGGTACCACAGGCGTCCGTGAAGCCGTCGTCGCAGGTCTCGCCGAGATCTATACACGTGGAGCCGTCACCGCAGGAGCCGCCGCTGCCGGCCGCTGTACAGGTCGCGTTACACGGCCCGCAGGCGGTGTTGAACCCGTCGTCGCAGGTCTCGGTCTCGGGGCACCACGAACCGTCGCCGCAAGTCGAGCCACCGCCCGCACCGCTGCAGGTGGCGTTGCAGCTACCGCAGGCGTCCGCATAGCCGTCATCGCAGGTCTCGGTGCCCTCGATCGCACTGTCACCGCAGGTCTGCACGCCCGAGCAATCGCCCAGGCAGAACCCTTCGCCGTTGCCGTTGCTGAGTCCGTCGTCGCACGACTCACCGCTGTCCGTGACGCCGTCGCCGCAGAAGGGATCCTGACAGCGTTCGGCTATGCCACTTCCGTCTCGGCACTCATCGGGGCCGTTGCCGTTTGCACCACCGTCATCGCACTCCTCGACGTTGCCGACGGTGTTGCCAGAGGGCGTGTGCAAGATGTTGAGCGTCCCGTCTCCGCAGAACGCCGCGGTACAGTCCGCGTCGCAGTTGGCGGAAACGCCGGCGTCGTCGCACTCATCTCCGAACGTCGTGTTGACTGTCCCATCGCCGCACGAAGCCGCCGTGCAATCGATGTCGCAACTTGCCGACTCTCCGGCATCGTCACAGGTCTCGCCGCCGGCGGTCGCCGGCGCGGTGACGTTGAGCGGGTTGATCTGCCCGTCGCCACATGAGGCAATCGAGCAGTCGGTATCGCAGGTTGCCGACTGGCCGGCATCGTCGCAGGCCTCGCCGGCCGTCGTGTTGACCTGCCCGTCGCCGCAGGAGGCCGTCGTGCAGTCCGCGTTGCAGATTGCAGACTCGCCGCCGTCGTCGCACTCCTCTCCGGTGCCCGGAGCCGGTGCGGTCACGTTGAGCGCATTGAGCTGCCCGTCGCCGCAGGCCGCCGCCGAGCAGTCGGTGTAACAGGTAGCCGATTGACCGGAGTCGTCGCACTCTTCGACGCCGGCGCCCGGGCCGCTCGTGCACGTTCCAGCGTCCGTACAGATGACACCGTCCCCGCACGTCGCATCGGCACAGCTGTCGCGACAGCTATCGGTATCGACGCCGTTGCCGTCGTCGCAGTCTTCTTCGGCCCCGCCGGGTCCGGTGGTGCAGGTCGCGGCACTGCAGGTAAGGCTGTCTCCGCAGACAGCATCCGTGCAATCGGCAAGACAGGGACGCGTGTCGGCGTTCAGACCGGCATCGTCGCATTCCTCGCCGGCCGTCGTGTTGATCTGACCGTCGCCGCAGACGTGGGTCGTGCAATCGCTGTTACACGTCGCCGACTCACCAGCGTCGTCACAATCCTCAGGGTTGGTGCAGCCGGCACCTACATCACAGACGAAACCGTCGCCGCATTCGGCATCCTGGCAGTTCGAGCCGGCGACGCTGTCGCTTCTCACGCAATCGTCGTCGTCTGCGTTGTTGCTATCGTCGCACTCCTCTCCCCGCGTCGGGTTGAGATCTCCGTCGCCACAAGAGGCATCGGTGCAGTTGGTGTCACAGGTGGCGGTCTCGATACCGTCGTCACACTCCTCTCCGACCGCCGTCGCGTTGCCGAACGTCGTGTTGAGCGGGTTCACATGCCCGTCCATGCAGTTGGGCGCCGTGCAATCGGAATCGCAAGTAGCCGAGTTGGCCGGCGCACCGCCACCGGTATCGCAGACCTCGCCGCGGGTGGCGTTGTTGAGGCCGTCGCCGCAGAAGGCCAGGGTGCAGTCCGCGTCGCAGGTAAGCGACTCGCCCGCAGTGTCGCACTCCTCGTCCCAACCGGGATTCGCGACTCCGTTGCCACAAAGCTCCGACTGGCAGGTGGCGTCGCAGCCGTCGCCGCTGATGTTGTTTCCGTCGTCGCACTCCTCGCCGTCGTCCTGACATACCGCACCGTTGCCGCAGGCGGCCAACGAGCAGTCTCGGTCGCAGCCGCCGTCGCAGCTTATGTTGTTGCCATCGTCGCAGGCCTCGGTTCCACCCACAGTGCCGTCACCGCAGTAACCACCGCCACCGGGTATGTTGAAAACCCCTTCGGTTCCGGTCGGGCCGAACAGGAGCAGGTGCATGGCCGCCTGCATGCGGTCGTTCAAGGCATGGAGAACATCGGAGACCGTGATGCGGCCCAGGAAGCGGACACCCGTCATATCGGGCATGTCGGCGACCTGATCGTAACCGAGCACCTCGATGGGAAGGTCACAGACCAGTCTGATCTTCGCGTCGAGCAGCGGGAAACGCGTGGCGAGATCCGCATCCAATCGGTCGTAAAGAGTTGAATCGACCGTCCCTAACGGCATTCCCGTCGCCGCGCATGAGAGAGCCCCGCCGCCGTCGACCAGCTCATCGTCCTCCTCGAAGCACTTGACGCGCCACAGCAGCAACCTCCTGAGCGTCTTCCTGGTCTGTCTGTGCATGATCTCCAGGCAGTACTTCTCCTCCGGAGGCAACGGCCCGGTACCTGTCACGTGCAGGATCGCGATGACGAGATCGGCCGCATCGCCGGCCAGGTCCACCAGGCAGGGCCCGATCTCGAACCAGTCCTCGGAGGCCGGAGAGCAGAGGTCGTCCAGCCCGAGATCACTCGGAAGGATGATGTTGTCGGGCGGGCGGTTGCACTTGCGATTGAGCCGGCGCCCTGCGGACTGTCGCTTCTTGGCGATGCTGGCTAGACGGCGGTCGGTCTTGAGATGGCCGGTGCCGGGACCGCCGAGTTCCTCGGGGTCCGCGATGCAGTTCACGCTGGGATCGACCTTTCCCTCGGCGCGCAGCTCGATGCAGTTGACGCGCACGTTCAGATGCTTGTCGATCATGCGCCGGCCTATCTCGCCGGCGCTCTTGCGGCAGCGGATTTGATTCGACGTAAGGGCGAACGCGTCGCTTCCCGCGAGGATCAGGATCGACGCGAGGCTAGCGACTGCCAGCGCGAGCAATGGTCTCACGGCCCACCTCCTGTCTCTCGTACCAGGCTGAGATACGATCATATCGGCCTTCCTCTTTGCTTCGTGCATCTTCATGGCCGCCCCCTTACTCGACGAGACAGCTGCCGTCGCAGCCGTCACTCGGAACTGTGTTGCCATCGTCGCATTCCTCGCCCGCGGTCACGTTGAGCACGTTGTCGCCGCACACGGGCAAGCTGCAGTCGATGTCGCAGGCCGCGCTCTCACCGGCGTCGTCGCAGGCCTCGCCGGCCGTCGTGTTGGTGTCGCCGTCGCCGCAAGCCGCCAAGGTGCAGTCGGTGTCGCAGGTCGCGCTCTCGCCCGAATCGTCACACTGCTCACCAGCCGTCGCATTGAGGTCGCCGTCGCCGCAGCCGGCGGCAGTGCAGTTGGCGTCGCAGGTCAGGCTCTCGCCGCCGTCGTCGCAGGTCTCCCCCGCACTGGTGTTGATCGTCGAATCGCCGCATACCGCCAAGGTGCAGTTGGTGTCGCAGGCCGCGCTCTCTCCACTGTCGTCGCACTCTTCGCCCGCGACAGTGGCGGGTGCGGTCACGTTCTGTGCATTGACCAGCCCGTCTCCACACGCGGCAACCGAACAGTCACTGTCGCAGGTCGGCGACTCCCCGGCGTCATCGCATGTCTCACCGGCCGTGATTACACCGTTGCCACAGCCGGTGACCGTGCAGTTGCCCGGACTGGCGGCCCCGGTGTCATCGTCGCAGCCGTCACCATTGGTCTGGGTACCATCGTCGCAGGCCTCGCCGGTGGCCGGCGTGACCGCCCCGTTGCCGCAGTTGGTGACGCGGCAGTTGCTATCGCAGGTGACGCCGACCGTGTCGCCGTCGAGAAGGTCGCCGTCGTCACACTCCTCGCCGCTGGCGTGGTCGGCCGTCTGCAAGGGGTTGGTAAACCCGTCGCCGCACGCGGCTCCCGTGCAATCAGAGTCGCAGGTGACGCTGTTACCGCTGTCGTCGCAGTCCTCGGGCAGCCCACCCGGGCCGGTCGTGCAGGTAAACGGATCGCTGCACGTGAAGCCGTCGCCGCAGGTCGCCGTCAGGCAGTGTCCGGTGCCGCCGAGATCGCCGTCGGAGTTGCTGCTCGGACACGAGTCGTCGTCGGCCGCATTACCATCATCGCAGGTCTCACCACGACCATCGGCGAAGGGTGAGATATTGAGGTCGCCGTCACCGCAGGTAGCCGTCGTGCAGTTGAGATCGCAGGTAACCGACTCTCCGTTGCGGCCGGGGTTGGGATTGAGGTTGTTGCCCTCGTCGCAGTCCTCTCCAGTGTCGGCCACTCCGTCGCCACAAGTAGGTAGCTGGCAGGGCTCGCCGGTTCCCGGCAGCGGAGTGCCGCTGCCGTCGCGGCACTCATCGGGAGCGTTGCCGTTGCCCGCACCGTCGTCACATTGCTCGTTTACGGTGTTGCCCGCCGGCAGGTGCGAGGTGTTCACCTCGCCGTCGCCGCAGGTTGCACTCGTGCAGTCGTCGTCGCAGTCCTGGGAGGCACCTCCATCATCGCAGTCCTCGTCCCAGCCGAGGTTGAGGATTCCGTTGCCGCAAACCTCGAGATCGCAATTGATGTCACAACCGTCACCGTTGGAGGTGTTACCGTCGTCGCACTCCTCGAGGGAGGCTGGACCGGTCATCGAGCCGTTGCCACAGACCGGATTGCTGCAGTCCCGGTCGCAGTTGTCGGCGCTGTCGTTGTTGCCGTCGTCGCATTCCTCGCCATTGGCCGCATCCGTCACTCCGTCGCCGCAGTAGCTGGTCACGGGGAAGAGCTCGGCCATCAGAGAGTGGACATTCTCGGTAACCCGATCGAGCAGGCCCTCGACCACGTCGTCGACCGTTATGCGTGTGCTGAAATCGCCGCCGGAGTGGTTGGGCGTAAGAGGGGTCCCTCCGTCCAATCCCACACGCACCAGATCCTGATCACATGCGGCCCGTAGCGCGATTATGAAGTTCTCGGGCAGGGCCTCCAGCTTGCGGTCGATATCGAGGAGACCGGTGGAAACGAACTGACCCGGCGGCGTGACATTTGCGTCGCAGGCATAGACCCCGCCGCCCGCCAGAGCGTCGCGACGGAAGCAGAGCGCACGCCATTTATTGAGCCCGCGCAGCAAGTTACGGCTCCTGCTATGGAGGGTTCCCTGGCATATGCCCTCCGACTCGGTGAGCGGGACCGAAGGAGGATTGAGGTCGATGAGGGGAAAGATGTCTTCCGCAGCCTGCTTGCCGAGGTCGTAGGCACAATCCGCGACGTCCATCCAGTCGGCAACCCCGCCGCAAAGGCCATCCAAACCGATATCGACCGGATCCACGTCCCTATCGACGTTGGTACTGTCGCACTTCTTGGTGAGGTTGTCGCCGGTCCGCACTTTGAACTTGACTATCTTGGCGAGGCGGCGGTCGGTGGGCTCGTAGCCGGTGCCGGGCCCTCCCAGCTCGACCGGATCCTCGCCGCAGTTGACGGCCGGGGCGAGCGCGATTAGCCCGCGTGTCTTGGCGCGCACACACGCATGCCGGTAGCGCGCCACCTGCGAGATCGCGCGCCGGACGAGAGTAGGCACGCGATCGAGGCAGCGTATCTGCCGTATCTCCTGCGGCGTGAGCTGGGCCTCGGCGGGAGGCGCCAGCGTGACTGCGGCAGCGACAGCGACAGCGACAGCGATGCCCAGAGCCAGCCAACGAGCGGGCGAGCAAGTTGGCGTCCTGAGCCCGTAAGATTTCGTTTCTGTTCTCATCAATGAATCCTCGTCGTTGAGCGCCGCCGCCAAACCGCGCGAGACCAGGGCAGGGTAACCGGCAAGCCGTTTCCGACGCCCATCGCGCAGTGCACCGCTCGGCCCAACTTCTCCTTACGAAGAAACCACAGCCCCCCTTGGGATGCCCCTCGAACTCTACTCAAGTACCAGTTGAATGCATGACGCGTCAACGGCGTTCCGGGGCTGGCCCAAGCGGCCAACAAATGTCGCATTCTAGCAGCAAGGACGCGGCTTTGCACAGGAGTTTGAATCCTCAATCAACGGATTCCCTACCAACGGCAGGGCCGCCGCTCATCAGGCATCTGCCTCGTCGTGGCGAGGGCCACGATCGGGCCCCCACTGACGGTCGCTCCCGGTAATCGGGCTGGAAAGCTTTGGGAACTCTCAGCGAAAAGAGTCTATCAGGTGCCTCAATCGACCGTCCCCGCCCCGGCGGGGGGGAAGGCCGCCAGGGCCTTATCGAGCACTTCTTCGACATCCGAACGAAAGCTCCGACTCCGCGCGCTCTCGAGCGCGGCCCGCGCCCGCGCCCCTCCTATCGCCGCCAGTGCCATCGCAGCCCGCGCCCGCACCTGCGCATCGTAGTTGGCCGCGTATTGGCCGACATAGTCCTGCAGACCTCCGGAAACGACCGCATCGCCGTGCTCTCGCTCATAGTCCTTGAGAGAGAGATAGTTGGAGACCAGGTGGCGCGTGAGCAAATCACGCTGCGCATCCGACGGACCGCCAAGTAGCGCGGCTTCGAGCGCCGGCACCAGTGACTCGCCCCCGGCCATCACCGCATCGATCTGCCCCTCGCGACACTCCTCACAATCGAGCCACCCCGAGACCGCCTGCATCGCAGAAGGCTCCCACCCGTTCTCAGCTACCTCGTCCTCGGCCGCCGACGACGAGCCCGCCACCAGTAGAGAAGCCAGCGCCACAGCCGCCAGCGGCAGGCCGCGTCGCGGCGGTGTGGCCGCGGCAAGTGGGCAACAGTGTCTCGCTATCCAGCCCATCCTCATCCTCAGTCGGGAAACGCGTCGAGCGCCAGAGACGGACAGCCTGCATCGGCGATACCGTCCGGACAGACACGGATGACCGGCGAGGCATTGCTTCGATTGAGCAGCGATGCCCGGTTCACGTTCATGCGAAAACACTGCCCCTCCGCGAAACCGTCCCTCCCCTTGCTCCGCGCCCACATGATGTTGGCGGTCGAGAAGTCAGCCTCCCCGTCGCCGTCGAAATCCACGCCCGCGCCGGTGCCACTCACATGTCCGAGCGACAGCGCATGACCTATTTGGTGAGAGAGGGTTCCCGGCTGGGCAAAGGCTCCTATCGCCACCGCATCGATCGTCGGACAGTGCCAAGCCGCGATCGGCGCGTCCACGTAGTAGACGTTCAACGCGCCTTCTTCGTAGCGGCGGGGATCGTCTGCAAGCTCGGCGACGGCACCACAGGAGCGTTCGTTGGAGACCAAGGAGGCAAGTCTGGTTATCTCGCCAATCTGCTCATCATCGACGAGAGCTGGCATGAATCGGGCATCGGTGGCCACACCGATGCCGCAATTGCTACGGTTCAAGACCATGTCGGCGAAGGCAACGTCGTTGGTTGCGCGCCTTCTCACCGCCGCGACTCGCTCCTCTGGAACTGCCGTCCACACGACCAACGGCACAGTTCTGCGGCCACCAGCAAGGTCCACCGAGAGGCGCTCACCAACCTGCTCACTCCAGCCGCGCGCCGCCACCGACAAGTCCACCGGCGCCGGTCCTTCCTCGGTCTCCTGCGCCGGGTCATCCCCTTCGCCGTCGCGCGCCGCCACCGACGAGTCCACCGCCTCCGGCCCCTCCCCTGTCTCGTGCGCCGGGTCCTCCTCCTCGCCCTCACGCGCACGGCCCAGCGGCTCCATCCACACCTGCATGGCATCGTCGTCCGAGAAGACCACGACCTCTCCCCTGCATTGCCTGCTTTCGAGCAAGTCGCGAACGTAGAGGATGTCCTTACCACGCCACGTCTCATCGTTGACGCAGCCGTCTTCCCGACGTCCGTCAACAAGGACAACGGTGCTATCGAAGCCGTCGTTTTCGCCGAGATCGATTCGGTCGGTACGTGGGCGTTGCCTGGGACATTCCCTGACCGTGTAGGACGCGCTCACCTCACTGACGATCGTCGTGCCGGCCTTCTGCTCTACCGTCAGACGCAAGCGGCCCAGCTCACCCGTCGGCGACGATTGCCGCGGCCGCCGGTGCACGCGTTCCTCGAGCTCGGCGCCATCGAATGCGAAAGAAACCGTCGCGACGGCCGGCCGGCCGGATGGCTGCAAACGTAGGCCGCGAACGACCGACCTTCCCGGGCCCATACGCAGGCGGCCGCCTTCCATAGCACCCGCCTGACCTTCTATTTTCAGGCCGGCGAGCTCGTCTTGGGCCAAGCCCTCGAAGCCGAGCTCGATCTCCCCTATCGGATCTCCCTCGAGAACCAGATGCCAATCGAGCGCGACCGAGTCGCTGCAGCCGGGACAGCAGCCGGGCAGCTCGCAACCAACGGGAATTGCCGGCGTGAGGTGCGCAATGCGACCGACGCTCTCGGCACACAGGGTTCTTCTCAACCGCCAGAAAGCCGCATCGGCACTCGATGGAGCGACCAGCAACGGCAGCACGGCCGACAGCACTGCCAGGACCCGTAATCGCATTAAGCCACTCATAGTCGAGCGCCCGCCCGATCGTGGCGGGCTAACCGGAGGCCTCGTCGTCTCTCTCCTTGCGCGCGTCCTTTACAGCAGAGACGAGACCCGGCCATCTCTCCGGCTTCATCACCCCGTAGAGCAGCAGCCGCTTGAGCTCGGCACTGAAGCGAGCCGCATACTCGGCCAACGGCCTCTCCTCGCTCATCTCGGACTGCGCATAGAGAGACCCGGCCAGCACCGCCCCGAGTAAGAACTGGGCGAGCACCTCGGCATCGATACCGTCCCGGGTGCTGTCGCCGAGCAGGCGCTGCTCCATGAAACCCTGGTATGCCTGCTGGCTGTCGCGCGCGGAAAGGTGGTTGCCGGACACGAGCTGGTACATCCAAAGCCGAGCGATTTCAGGATGTTGTACAGCGTAATCTATGACGTAATCGAGGAAACTCGAGGGATCGACATCCATGCTGAGCATGGATGTCAGCTCCTCGGAGACGCGCACGTTGACGGCAGCGATGAGATCGTCGCGGGTGGGAAAATGCTCGTAGGCAAGGCCACGGTCGATGCCGGCGCGCGAGGCCACGTAGGGAACCTTGAGGCCCTCGGGTCCCAGTTCGGCAACAACCGTGATGCCCGTCGTGAGCAAGGCTTCGCGTGCCTCAGCGCGCTCGTCGGGCGGTGCCTCCTCCCGCTCGGACGGCGCCTCCTGCAGCTTGAGATGCCTGCGTCTCTCCACGGGCAGACTATACGCCCGCGCGCAGCCGCCGGACAAGCGCAAGCGCCGGCCTGCGGCCACCGAGCTGTCGCCGCGACCCGAGAACGACAAGCGGGCGACTCCGTAACGGGCTGCCGTCCGTCTTACTCCTGGCCGCCTGCGCTACGGCTTAGGAGCCTGGCGTAGAAGGTCACAGCCGGCCCGAGATCGGCCACCGAATGGCGCTCGTTGGTGCCGTGCAATCGCGCCGGGTCCTCGGGCTGCAGCACCAACGGAAGGAATCGATAGGTATTCTCGGCAAGCGCCGAGTAGTGTCGCGAATCGGTACCACCGACGACCAGCCCCGGAGCCACCAGTGCACCGGCAAACGACTCGCGAACGGCCGCCGCAATCGCACGGTAGCTCGCCGAGTCGGTATCCGAAGTAGCCGAAGGCTCTCTGGCCGTACCGAGCGGCTCAACCTCCACCCTGTCGTCGCCAACGACGTAGCCCACGTGTTGAATGACGGCGTCGACGCTGTCGCGCGGGTGAATACGGAAGTTTACCACCGCGGTCGCCGAGGTCGGCAAGACGTTCTCCTTGACGCTAGCCGCGAGCATCGTTGGAGCCGTCGTCGTCCGCGTCATCGCACGAGACGCGGCCGAACCGGTCAAGCCGCGCAGCACCAACGGCCCGGACAACCACAGATTGGAAAGCGCCACCCGTGTGGTCATCGGCATCTCCGGCGCAACGGTCTCGAGCAACTCGCGCACGGGACCGTCTATGCGAGCCGTCATCTGCGCCTTCTCCAACCGATCGAGAGCCGCGGCCAGGATGCCCACGGGCGTTTCGAGCGGCGGCATCGAGGAATGGCCGCCGCGGCCGGCCACGCTGAGGCGCAAACTCAGGTAGCCTTTCTCGGCCACCCCGATCATCGCAAGCCGTTCGTCGAGGCCGGGGAAGATCCCGTCGGAGATTGCCAGCCCTTCATCAAGCACGTAGCTCAGCCGCACGCCCCGCTCGGCGAGCAACGCAGCCGTGGCTGCGGCGCCCGCATCGCCGCCCACTTCCTCGTCGTGACCGAAGGCAAGATAGGTCGTTCTGTTCGGCTCGAAGCCCGCGGCCAGCAACAGCTCGACGGCCTCGAGAATACCCACGACCGAGGCCTTGTCGTCCATGGCACCACGGCCCCAGACGTAGCCGTCCTCGATGTGCCCTTCGAAAGGTGGATACAGCCAGTCGGCCTCGGTACCCGGGGCCACCGGGACGACGTCGAGATGGGCCATCAGCAGGATCGGCTTGCTCTCAGACCCGCCCGTCGCCTCCCAGGTGTAGAGCAGACTGAGGTCAGCGACCGTCTCCCTGCTCAGTCGATCATGCACGAGCGGATAGGTGGCTTCGAGGTAGTCGTGCAGGGCGCGAAAGGCAGCCGCGTCTGTCCGGCCGCTGTCCTGATGCGAGATCGTGGCGAAGGGGATCGCGCCCGCCAGATGCCTGGCGACCCGTTCGGCATCGACGCCGAAGTCCGCCCGGTGCTCAACCGCCACCTGACGTGACGGCTGTAACATGGCGTTTGCACAGAGAAACGCTACCAACAGGAGTAGCCCGATCGCGATGCTGGATAGCGCTCTTTTCATTGCCCTCTCTTGCCTCAAAGTGCCGCTTCTTGGCTCGCCGCGGGAAGCGGCCCAGCCACAGG
Source organism: bacterium (assembly GCA_003354045.1). GTDB lineage: Bacteria > Desulfobacterota > Binatia > UBA1149 > CAITLU01 > PIVZ01. The sequence continues at coordinate 3,566 of PIVZ01000038.1, read as the reverse complement.
CTGTTTCTTGGCTCGCTGCAGGCAGCGGCCGAGCCACAGGCTGCGATCATTTATCAGAGATCGAGCCGCTGTGTCACGGTAGACCGTAGCTGCGGCGAGGCCCGATAGTGGGTGGCGCGCCACACCGTCCAGGAGCCGAGTCGCGGCAAACGGGCGTGGCGCTCGCCCCACCCACCGCCGCAGCCTGCGAGAGTCGCCCGACTCGACCGCTCGACGATGGCACTCGGCCGCCGCACCCGGCACTATCGACCGAACCTGGGCTAACGGCGGTAGGCACCGTGTGTGGACGCTTTGTACTGACGACTGCGGGCGAGGCTCTCGCAGAACATTTCGACCTGGAGACCGCTCCGGCCCTGGCCCCCCGCTACAACATAGCGCCCTCTCAGGAAGTTGCCGTCGTGCGCCGCCGCCAGGTCGAAGGCTCGCGGGAGCTGGCAATGCTGCGCTGGGGTCTGGTTCCGCACTGGGCGCGCGATCCGAAGATGGGCGCGCGTATGATCAACGCGCGTTCGGAAACGGTGGCCGAAAAGCCTTCCTTCCGCGACGCCTTCAAGCGTGGACGCTGCCTGGTGCCGGTCAGCGGCTTCTACGAATGGCAGCGTAGCGGCAAGGGCAAGCAGCCCTACTACTTTCGCGGCAAAGACGAGCGGCCACTGGCAATAGCCGCGCTGTGGGACCGCTGGCGCGGCCCCGAGAACACAGTGATCGAATCCTGCGCACTACTCACGACGGCGGCCAACGAGCTGATGCGGCCCATCCACGACCGCATGCCGGTCATCGTCGAACCGGCCAACTACCGGCTGTGGCTCGATCCGGCATCGAGAAACGCCGACCGCTTGCACGCACTGCTGACGCCGCGCACGACAGATGAACTGGAAGCCTTTGCCGTCGGCACCGCGGTCAACAATCCGCGTCACGACGACGCAACGAATGTGAAGCCGATAGCAGTCTGACCCGCGTTGTTCGTAAGCCGCAGCCCGGACCGGGCGCGGTAGTTGGCGGGCAGCGAAACCTGGCTATTGGATACGTTCGACGCTTGCCGGGACGCACAGAAGCGAGGCCTTTACCGCAACCAGCCTGTCGGCACGGATGGCGCTGTTGGCGTAGACCCAGGCGCCCCGGAACTTGTCCTGTCCGCGTACGTCTTTGACCTTGTAGCACTGTAGGGCGGCGCTGGAGTCCGGTGCAGGCGCGCCGTCCACGTCGGCCGCCGTGCAAAACTGCTTGAGATCCCCGACGACCGTGTCCTTCGACTCGAAAGCATCGCCCACGGTCGTGATGGAGGCTTCACGCCGTAGCTGCCCACTGGCCGTCTTGGCTTTGTAGCAGCGCATCGGACTGACGGGGCCAGGCGGAAGCGCTGCTGGCGGCGCCCATAGGTCGTGCGCCGAGGGCATACAAAGCCCGGTCGGCTTGCCCACGTCGATGACTGTGGAGCCAAAGGCGTCCGAGCCGGTAACCTGCCAGCCTCTGACGGCCGAAGTCCGTTTCGCGTCCTTGGCCTTGTAGCAATCGAGGTGAACCTCGGGAACATTGGCCGCCGCGCCGTCCGTGCCGGCCGGGTTGCCCGTGGCGCTGAGCTTCACGAGAGTCGTGACATTGGCGCCAAACTGATCGGCAAACGCGACCGTCGGACGCGCGAACCGCGCACCGCCGGGGGCCTTCTTGGCCTTGTAGATCTTGAACGCATCCAGGCCGCAGGTCGCCTCCGTCCAGGTGCCCACGCATGCGCCTTGCTGACAGCTATCGTCCGAGCTGCAGGCCAGGCCATCGTCGCAGGGAGCGCCGGTCTCGACAAGGCTGCAATCGGAGGCGCAGCAATCGCCGTCGAGCCTGTTGCCATCGTCGCAGTCCTCACCTTGATCGACGATCCCGTCTCCGCACAGCGCGCCCCAACCCATGTCGGCCAGCACGGCAGCGGCAAGACCGACATCATGGTTGGCCCCGTAGATGAACGGCTCCATCAGCTCGTCGCTGCTCAGTGCCGGGCTGAAGTGCGACAGTGAAGACGAGCCCTGCTGAGGCGCCGGCGCGTTCATTTCGACGTGGCCGACCGAGTGCACACCATCCACCTTGCTCGCCGCGCCGCTAGCGACGCGAGGTCCCGCCCAGTGGAGATGACCGGTGCGCACCGTGGCGGCCGCGCGCTCGAGGTCGGACATGTCGTCGAAGGTCTTGCCCGTGGCGTGGTCTTCGAGGTGCTTCATGAAGACGTCCGGGTAGGAGGCCGTCCCCGTCTCACGGTTTACGAAGGTGATGAAGCCCAGGCCGTGACCGATCTCGTGGAGGGCCACCGTCACCAGGTCGAGGGTCTCCGGCGGCGGATTGCCGTCCAGTCCGTAGTACCAGTCGCGCGGAAAACCGCAGGAGTCCGAAGAGGTGTCGATCTCGCTGTTGAAGCGCACAGAGACGTCGCCGACGTCGCCGGCAAGATCGTAGCCGGCCAGCTTGTTGGCGAGCGCCGGCGGGTAGAACACGTCGTCTTCCGGCGCGCCAGGGAAATTGCGGTGCAAAGTCACGGGTCCGCCGGTTCCGAGCGCGGCATATCCGGAGCTGCAGTAGAGAGGACCGAAGCGCGCCTCTATGACCACCGGGACGTCGCTGCTCAAAGCGGCTCCCCACAGGCTGGCGGCGTACTCGATCGCTATACGACGTTGATCCCCGACCGTGGCCCCGGCGTTGCCCCCTTGCGGGACCGCCGGTCGAGGATCGTTGAGTCCCTCGCCCGCTGCATCGGTATTGACGACTAGGAAAGTCGTCGCAGCGTGCGTTGTAGGACTCAGAAGAAGAATGCAGGACAGCATCGTCGAGCAGGAGGCGACAGTCAGTCGAGCGCGCGTCGGACCAAGCATCCGACTCTTTGGCGACCCGCTCGTCACTGCTGCGTCTCCCCTGCTACCGTCTCGCAGCCGATGACCGCCTTGCCATCGGAATCCACGCTGGAGAACACGGCGCTGTGGAAGCTGTCGCCGAGATAGACCATCGTGCCTCCGCCTGGCGCACTGACTTCGGCCAGGCGGCGCTGGAGCGAGGGCGTTGGCAGCAGCGCTGGCGCGCCGCCGGGCGCAGGCGCGAGCTGGCCGCTGTCGGTGTCCACGTAGGCGCCCATCGCAGCAGTAGCGACAGTGCCCGGCTCGGACACCAGGTGCGCTCTCGCGTCCGACTCGACCGTCTTGGGCTGCGCGGCGAACCTGTCGCCAGAAACGGCGGCAAAGTGCCAGAGGAAAGAACAGGAAAGGCAGGCGAACAACACCGTCATCCGCCCGAAGCCGGTAAGTCTTGCGCCAGTTACTGGAGTACGTGCCATGTGTTCGACCCTTTGCAGGCTCGAGCATCAGGGCGGGGCAACGCGTATACCGGCTGACCCGTGCGTTTGGCCGCGGGCCAGAAGACCGCTTCTCCAAATTGGGGGCTGAAGAAGCGTCAACCGGTACGGCGATACTGCATCACTCAGGATCGTGCTGTCCAGGAAAAACGCTACCCCGATCAAACTGATGCCCTATGAATGCGGGATGGATCCCATAGGCGGCTCCAGAAGCCGTTTCTCGGTTCGATTCTTCCTCATC
>PIVZ01000552.1 GCA_003354045.1 bacterium | reverse complement strand
CTGCTCGCGCCCACCAGTGACGAGCGGCGGATGAAGGCAGTGGCGGCGGTCGCGAGTGGCTTCGCCTACGTAGTCTCGTTGACCGGTGTGACAGGCGCGCGGCGCGTCGCGCCAACGGGCGTAGAAGAGCTGGTCGGGCGTGTACGGTCGGCAGTCGGCCTTCCCGTCGGGGTGGGCTTCGGCATCTCCACTGCCGAGCAAGTCGAAGCGGTGGCTGGTTACGCCGAGCTCGTAATCGTCGGCTCGGCGCTGGTCGGCGCCATGGCCGAGGCCGGTGCCCACGATGCTCCAGAGACCGCCCGCCGCTTTGTGGCCGAGCTTCGCACGGGTATCGAGCGCGCGGCAGGTAGCGGCAGTTGAACGACGACTACGAGAAGACGATCGAGTGGCTCTACGGTCTGGAGGCCAAGCGTGGGATGGACTTCCGGCTTGCTCGCCTGTTGCCGGTGCTGGCCAGGCTCGGCGATCCCCACCTGGCCTTTCCGACGATTCACATAGCCGGGACCAACGGCAAGGGCTCGACCGCGGCCATGCTGCACTCGATGTACTCGGGCGCCGGTTACCGAACCGCGCTCTATACGTCTCCGCATCTGCTGTCCTTTCGCGAGCGCATCCGCGTGGACAGCCTGCGGATCGAGCCCGCGGCGGTGGTAGGGTATGTAGAAGAGGTTCGCCGGGTCGCCGACCACGAGGGTGTCGCGCTTACTTTCTTCGAGTTCGCGACCATAGTCGCGTTCCTGGAGTTCCGCTCGCGCAGCGTCGATCTGGCCATTGTCGAGGCCGGACTCGGTGGCCGTCTGGATGCCACCAACGTGGTGCGGCCGGTGGCCGCGGTAATCACTTCGGTAGGTCTCGACCACGCGGAATTCCTGGGCACTACCGTCGAGCAGGTCGCGGCGGAAAAGGCGGCGATCGTCGACCCGGGCTGTCCACTCATCACCGGAGCGCTGCCCACCGAGGCCCTGGCCGTGGTGGCCGAGCGGGTCGCCGAGACGGGCTCGGGGTGGATGCACCTGGGACGTGACTTTGCCGTGGAGGACCGGACCGGCTGCCCGCTGCCGGGTCGCCACCAGCTCGCCAACGCGGCGGTGGCCGAGGCGGTCGCCAGGGTGCTCGGCGCGCGCTTTCCGGTGAGCGACGAGGCTGTGCGCGCCGGTCTGGCCGGGACGCGCTGGCCCGGTCGCCTGGAGATCGTTGCCCGCAGTCCGACGATCGCGCTGGATGCGGCACACAATCCGCAGGCGGTGGGCTGCATCGTCGATTCACTGCCCGAGCTCGGCCTTGCCCATCCCCGCGTGCTGGTCTTCGGAGTAATGGCCGACAAAGACTGGACGGCCATGCTGCCGCCCCTGCTCGAAGCCTGCGATCACGCCTGTCTGGTGCCGGTCAATCGCCCCCGCGGGCTCGATCCACGGCGCCTGGAGCCGTTGGCAGGGGAAGCGTTCTCCCATGAGCTTTGCCCATCGGCGAGCGCCGGACTCGATCGGGCCCGCCGCGTGGCGGGAATTGGTGGCTCTGTGCTGGTAACCGGTTCCATCTTCTTGGTAGCACAACTATACGAAGAGGCCGGTGGTAGACCGGATCCATTCAGAGAGGATGAACTGGCTGCGTAACACAGAGAGGGGTCGGGCGGCGTTTGCCGCCGCGGCGTTGGCTACGGCAGTGGCATCTGCGGCGATTGCCGAGGAGAGCGCCATCGTCGTAGAGGCCGATGCGATCGAGTACGAGAGTGACGGCAACGTGCTGCGCGCCCGCGGCGGCGTGTCGGTGAGCTGGAACGACAACCGGCTCGAGGCCGAGGAGGTTGTCGTCGAGCAGCAGGAGCGCGATGTCACTGCTACTGGCGGCGTCATCTTGGATGCCCCCGAGGTCTTGCTGACGGCCGACTTCCTGGATCTCTCGATCGACGATGAGACGGGCGTCATGCGCGGGGTCGACGTACAGGTGAAAGGGCGGCCGGGACGTTTCGGCGGCGCGGTGGTGGAGAAGTTGCCGGGCCGGCGCTACGGCCTGCAAGAGGGCTATTACACGACCTGTGAGACCGAGGGCGAGGAGCCCCCGGCGTGGGAGCTCACCGGTCAGAGGCTCGACATCGAGCTCGACGCCTACGGCCGCGTGCACGATGGAACGTTCGAGGTGCGCGGCACCCCTGTGCTTTATCTTCCCTACGCGGTGTTTCCCACCAAGGAGACTCGCCAAAGTGGCCTGCTCGTCCCCCAGATCGGCTCGTCGGACGATCGCGGCTTCGTCTATGCGCAACCCTACTTCGTGGCAATAGACAAGCACCGTGACCTGACCTTGACCGCGCAGGTGGAGACGGCCGCCCGCATCGGTCTCAACGGTGAGTACCGCTATCGCCCGAGCCTGCTGCGCAGCGGCCGCGTGGAGGCCAGCTACTTCAACGAGCAAATTCGCGGGGACGGCGAAAAAGATCACGACCCGGATGCCTTCGAAGACGGTGTCATCCCTGACATTCCACAGAACCGTGGCTTCCTGGAGCTTCGCCACAGGGAGCGGGCGGCTTCGGGGGCGGCGGTAGCATACGCCGATCTCCGTCTGGTGAGCGACGATCTCTACCTGCGCGAGATAGACTCGCTTGCCAAGAACGACCGCGGAGGCGAGTACCGTCGTGCCCTGCGATACACTGACTCGCGTCTGGGTGTGGTCGGACACCACGGCTTTGCCAGCTACGGTCTCGAGATGGTCGGCTACCAGGACTTCAAGGGTGCCGACAGGTTCACGTTGCAGAGGCCGGCCACCGCGTGGTTGAACATGGACGGCGACTTTGCGGGGATCGGCTACGGCGTGGATGGCGAGCTTGCCTCCTTCGGCCGCCGCGAAGGCTCAGACGGGCAGCGGCTGGACCTGGCCACGACGCTGTCGCGCTCCCTCGGCTCCACCGGGCCGCTACACGCCGGCCTGTGGCTGCGCGGGCGCGCGACCGCCTACCATCTCGAGGAGCGAGACGAGCTCGACGCAGAAGGCGGTCTTCTGCGCCGTTTGGACGAATTCCCGCTGCGCGGATTGTTCGAGGGTGGCTTCGATGCCCGCACCAAGCTTGCCAGGGAGTACGGCGGCGGTGAGGGCGCGGGAACTCTGCGGCATACTCTGGAGCCCTTCCTGCGCTTTCACTACACGAGTGGAAGCTCCGATGATGAGCTGCCGTTGTTCGACGGGACTGACAGCGTCGATGGACGCACCACGGCCACCTACGGCGTCGATTCCGGGTTCTTCACGCGCCAAAGCGAAGAGGATACCGCGAGCGAAGTGGCACGCGTTTCTTTGGGGCAGAGCTACAACTTCAGTGACGAGGTCATCTCGGATCATTTCTCGGATATAGACCTTGCCGCTTTCGTGAGGCCTCTCGAAGGACTCGCCCTGCGTACCTTGACTTCCTACAACGTGGGTTCCAGCGAGATCACGGGGTCTCACGTGTCGATGGCCTATGAGGCGGGACCCAGCCGTCTGCTGAAGGGGCCGAGATCGACGGTGGCCGCGGCCTACCGCTTCGCGCGTGGCGACGTGCTGCGCTCGGCCGAGGGGCTGGCGCTGCTCGGCATAACGGAGACCGTCAGCATCGGACTGAAGGGCC
>PIVZ01001146.1 GCA_003354045.1 bacterium | reverse complement strand
GCTTCGGCAAGCACCGGGCCGTCGAGATCTCGGTTTGCACCCCCTTGGATCTCTACGCGAAGCTCGGGCCGCTCGGCCAGTGCAGTAGCAAGCGAGGCGAGCTTCCCCGCTTGCCTTTTCTCGAGTGTTGCGAATCCGGGCCGGAACCCGACGAAGCTCAACTCTTCGGCGCTCAGACCGACCAGGTTTCCCAGCGTCGCAAAGGGGGAGGCCACCGCCTTGGTGATCAGATTCGCTATCGCCTGAAATACGAGCCCGCCGACGTTGAAATCCGGATGGTCGAGATCGCCGCTGATCGGAAGGTCGATATTGATCTTGCCCGCGCTGTCCTTCATGAGTGCGATGGCCAGAGAGACCGGTAGCGAGGTCGCCTCCGGGCTGTCGGTGCGTTCGCCAAACGTGAATTGATCGATGAGTATCTTGTTGTCGGCATCGATTGCGCGATCTGCCAGCTTGTAGTCGAGGTCGAGTGAGAGCTTGCCTTTCTCGATCGTGTAGCCGGCATATTTGCCCGAGTAGGGGCTGACACCCGTGAGATCGAGGTCATGGAAGGACAACGCCAGGTCGCTATGCCTCGAGATGCCGAATGGATTGATCTCGCCGGTGATCTTGACAGCGGCATGCCCATCGACCTTACCCTCGAGCTCGACCGTGGCGCGCGAGAGTTGGTCGGAAGACAGCCCGCGGATATCGCCGTTGAGGTCTTGCAGGCTGGTAGTGAAGTTGGGCGCGATCGAGAGATCGCTGAAACTCGCTGAAACGTCCAGCAGGCGTATGGTGTCGATCGAGATAGGTACGGATTGTGCGGCTTCCTTCTCGGCCTCACCTCCGACCGCCGGATCGTCAGCGCCTGCGCCCGGTTCTTCGGCCGCG
>PIVZ01000551.1 GCA_003354045.1 bacterium | reverse complement strand
TGGGTCGGGGTAAAGCTCCTCGATGCGCTCGAACATACGTGGCGAATCCTGCATGACCTCATAGGTGTCGGTGACGATGATCGGGATGAAGGCCACGCCGGTCCTGGCGATTATGACGTCACGGTAAACATCGGTGTCTGGCCAGATCTCGGTGAACGGGATCTGCTTGTAACGAAGCGCCGGCCGTACCTTCGCGGAGAAGTACGACATCGGCCCGCCGTAGAACTTCCATTGTTCGCTCACTCTTTTGGTCTCCTTTGCGCGCGGCTTGCGGAGCGCACTGCTTTGTTCGCAGCGCGGCCGGGCTTGCTGCGACCCTACGGCGACGCGGGAGCTTTTGAAAACGCCGGCGCTGGCTATCCGTGGCGGCTTTGCCTACCGTCGGGTGATGCCTTCCGTGGTCGTCGGCAACACCGCCGTTTACTACGAGGCGCCCGAGGCCGGACGCTACCATGCCCCACTGCTGGTGCTGCCGGGACTGTTTCAATCCTTCGAGGCGTGGCGGGGCGTTACCTCCTCGCTGGCCCACCGTGGCTGGGAGGTCTACTGGCTGGGGCGCACGATGCCAGACCTCGAGGGCACCGTGGTTACGGCCGACGAGGGCTGGGCCGAGGCGCGCACCAAGGTCTGGAATCTCGGGAAGCGTCTAGGTGAGAGCGTCATCGTGCTCGGCTGCGACGTGGGCGCCGCTCTGGCGCTGAGCCTTGCGGGCGAACTCGACATCTTGGCCATGGCCATGTTCTCACCGGCGAAGCCGGCAGCTCTCGGTGCGGCCTATCGGAAGACACTCGGCTTCACGGGTCGCATGCGTCACAGTAGAGCAGCGTCGGCGCTCGGCCCGCCTCGTTCGCTGGGCGCCATCGCGCCGGCGCCCGAGCACGTCGCGCCCGAACCGCACCGATTGATCGACGAGTTGATGAGCGACGCTTGGGCCGCGACCTTTGCTCCAACCTCCACGAGGGCCTCTGGTTCCGCTGCCGGTTCCGCTGCGGGTTCCGCCGGTGGTTCCGCCGCCGATTCCGCTGCCGGTTCCGCTGCGGGTTCCGCCGCTGCCCCGGCATTCACGCCGCCCGCCACCCGTCCTCCGGCCATCGTGTTTGCGGCCGATGGCGACCCTCTGGTCGATGCAGAGCACGCGCTCACCTTTGCACAAAGCGAGCTCGCAAAGGTTTCGCTGCACCGGCTTGACGGGCACTGGTGGCCGGCGAGCGACGGACAGGCGGTGGCCGACGAGGTTCACAGGTTCATCATCCTTACACTCGGTGACCGGGTGGTGGACTTCCCCGAGGAAATCTTTGCCGAGGAGTGAGGAGCCGAGTCATGCGAGCGATGGTACTGCACGAACGCGCGCCGATTGAGACGAGCCCACTGAGGCTCGAGGAGATGGAGTTGCCCGTTGCAGGGCCGCGAGATCTTTTCCTCAGGGTCCGCGCCTGCGGCATCTGCCGCACCGACCTGCACGTGATCGAGGGAGAGCTCGAGCCCGAGCGCACGCCGCTCATACCGGGCCATCAGGTGGTGGGCACGGTTGAAGGCGTAGGCAACGAATGCACGCGCTTTCGCGTGGGCGACCGCGTTGGCGTGGCTTGGCTGCGCGGGACCTGCGGGAAGTGCGAGTCGTGCAGGCGCGGCCGCGAGAACCTCTGCGAGCAGTCCCGCTACACCGGCCATCACGAGCACGGCGGTTACGCCGAGTTCGCAGTCGTGCGCGAGGACTTCGCCTATGCAATCCCCGAGGTCTTCTCCGACATCGAGGCCGCTCCGCTTCTTTGCGCGGGCATAATCGGCTACCGCGCGCTCAGCCTGGCCGAGGTACCCGATGCCGGCACGCTGGCCCTGTACGGCTTCGGCTCCTCGGCGCACATCGTACTCCAGGTTGCGCTTCACCGCGGCTGCAAGGTGCTGGTTGCTACGCGCGGCGATCGCCACCGCGAGCTGGCGCTCAGGCTGGGTGCCTCCTGGGCGGGCGGCGCCCTCGACGAGCTTCCCGAACCGGCCGACAGCGCCATCGTGTTCGCGCCGGCCGGCGAGATCGTCCCTGCCGCCCTGCGCTCGGTGAAGAAGAGCGGCACGGTGGCCCTGGCCGGGATATATATGACGCCGGTTCCGGAGATGGACTACGAGCGTCACCTTTTCCACGAGAAGAAGCTGCGCAGTGTGGAGGCCAACACCCGCGCCGACGGCGAAGGTCTCCTGGCCGAGGCGGCCGAGATCCCGATCCGCGCCGAGACCACCACCTTCGCCCTCGAGCAGGCCAACGAGGCCCTTATCCGCCTGCAGAATGACGGCATAAACGGCAGCGGCGTGCTGGCCCTTTGACACCGCGGCCCGAGACGACCTATACAAACAGGCTTCATGGCCCACACGCCCCGGCCCGCCTCGCGGCCCGGCCGGCTCCACATCCAAGTAATCGGGAGACCCATATGAAAAGGCCCATAACGACATTCGTATTTGCCGCCATTCTTCCCATTGCCGCCGCCGCATGCGCGCAGTCGGACGGCACCGCGCCCGCTGCAGCGGAGAAGCCGGCGGCCACGGCACCGGCGGCCAAGCAGCCGGCGGCCGGCGCCGGGACGGCCGCACAAGGACACGCGGTCGTCGCCTCCGTGGCAGGCAGCGAAATCACTCGCGCCGACCTCGATAAGGCCGTCAAGGCGCAGCTCATCGAGCTCGAGAACACGCGGTTCGAGATTCTCGAACAGGGTCTCCAGCAGTTGGTCACCGAGAAGCTGCTCGAACAGGAGGCCAACGCGCGCGGCATCAGCTCCGTGGATCTCCAGCGCGACGAGATCTACTTGAAGGTTGGCGAGCCGACCGAAGAGGAGATCCAGACGGTATACGACGACAACAAGGCGCAGCTCGAAGGCGCACCCCTCGAGAGCGTAACGCCGCAGATCGTCCAATATATAAAGTCACAGAAAGTAGCCGAGGTAGCCCGGGCTCTTTTTGCCAGTCTACGCGCGAAGTACGAGACCAAGGTCTTCCTCGAGCCGCCGGTTGTCGAGGTGGGAACCGGTGGGCGGCCCTCGCGCGGTGGCGGCGCCGACGCGCCGGTTACCATAGTCGCCTTCTCCGACTACGAGTGCCCCTACTGCAAGGCCGGCGAGGGGACTATCCAGCAGGTACTGGACACCTACGGCGACAAGGTTCGCTACGTCCACCGCGACTTCCCGCTGTCGTTTCACGCCAACGCCCATCAGGCCTCCCAGGCCGCCCGTTGCGCCGAAGTGCAAGGCAAGTACTGGGAGTACCACGAAGCGCTGTTCGCCAGCGGCCGGCTGTCGCTCGAGAAGTTCGGAGAGATCGCCGACGAGCTCAGTCTGGACCGCGTCAAGTTCGACGAGTGTCTGGCCAGCGGTCAGTTCAAGGCAGCTGTCGATGCCGACATCGAGGCCGCGTCCAACGTTGGCGTAAACGGCACACCAGCCTTCTTCATCAACGGCCGCTCGCTGTCCGGCGCCCAGCCGTTCGAAAACCTGAAGGCCGCAATCGACGCGTCGGAACAGGCCGGCGGTCAGGAACAGTTGGTTGCGACTGTCGTCGGTGAACGCCGCGTTGGCGAAGTTGCTCTGGACTGCCTTCGTCAGGGGGCAGATG
>PIVZ01000550.1 GCA_003354045.1 bacterium | reverse complement strand
CTTTGCGAACCCGTCGTTCAACGGCGACCTGTGGTCGGAACTGGTGAACCAGGCTCCGCAACAGAGCCTGCCACCTGGAGCGGTAGCGACGGTAACCGTGACGCTGGAGCTGCTCACCTTGGCCAACGACGTAGACCTTGACGGTGAGTTGTGCAACCAAGTGACTCTGTCAGCCGAGGAACCGGGAGGATCCATCGTCTCCGACTTGTCGGTGGACGGTCTTGACCCCGATCCCGGCGGCGACGGCGTGCCCGAAGAAGAAGGACCCTCCTGCTTCGCTTTCGAGTGATATCTGCCTCGTCAGGGTCCGCCTAGAAGACCGAAGTAGGATTCCGGCCGACTTCGAGGCCGCCGCTGTAACTGCCGCGCTTGATCGACAGGTTGCTTACTTCTGTTCCAGAACGACATCTCGTCCTCCTATTCCGTTACCTGTCCGGTCTCGGAATGGGGGACGTGTCACATGTTTACGGCGCGATTAGCCGGACATCAGTTCCTGGACGCTACAGGAATGGTAAATCGCCGGTATGCGTGCGACCAGGCTCGTTGACTCCAGAGGCCGGTGTGAATACGTTTTGTTAATGCTCTCGACCCGGATTGCCTGTGCCTCAGGGATAACTGTACTTTGCTGCGTGGCGGCACTTGCTGCTGCCGCAGACGAGCCGGCGGGTCCGCCTGCGGCGAGCGAGGGTGCGACGCAGTCCGAGGTCGTAGAGCGCCGGCGCAAACCTCCGATAGTCCTGATTTCGCTGGATACGCTACGCGCCGATCATCTCGGCTGTTACGGCTACTCGCGTGACACGAGCCCGAACATCGACGTCTTTGTGAAGGACGCCGTCTTGTTCGAGCAATACGTGAACACCGGGGGAGGTACCCTACCGGTCCACATGTCGATGCTGACCTCCTTGCATCCGACCGTTCATGACGTCGATTTCAAAGGCACTAGACCGCTGGACCCAGCTCGCATTACGCTCGCCGAGCAGCTGGCCGAGGCGGGCTACACTAACGTTGCTTTCGTTGATGGCGGCCGCATGTTCGGCGGCCACGGCTTCACGCAGGGGTTTGATATCTACGATGACCGAGGAGGACGATTCAGGCGCATCCTGCCGAAGGTCTACGAGTGGTTGGATGCCAATCATAGCGAGCAGTTCTTCTTGTTCGTTCACACCTACGACATCCACTCCCAGTACAATAAGCTTCCCTACGATTCGCCGCGCGGCTTCAATCAGACTTTCGCGCGGGACTACTCCGGCAGCTTCGACGGATGCAGGGACGGACTGTGCGCCTCGACGCTGCTGATGCATCTGAATGAGGAGCTAGCGGCAGGGCGCCTGAAGCCCACCGAGGTATTCTCACCGGAGGATCTAGAGTATCTCGTGGCGCTCTACGACGGCGGAATCCGTTACGTCGACGACGAGCTCAGCCGCTTCTTCGGCCGCCTGAAAGAGCTCGGTCTTTACGAAGAAGCGCTCATCATCGTTACTTCCGACCATGGCGAAGCGTTCTTCGAGCATGGCCGTTTGCTCCACAAGGAGGCGTACGAGGAGATAGCCCGTATCCCTCTGATCGTGAAGCTCCCAGGGGCGACCGGCGCTGGCCTGCGAATCAAGAGCCTCTACTCAGTTCTCGATCTAATGCCGACCATTCTCGACGTTGCGGGTGTCGCGCCCAACGAGGACGTCCAAGGGCGCAGCCTCGTGCCCGTGATCGGCGGCGCTTCGCTTGAGGCGCGCGACGTGCGCATCGGGGCGGGTCAGAAGGGGAAGCTGCGCATGCAACAATGGTCGTACGTGAGCGAGTCCACGCGCACCGGTCGCCCGCCCCGTCTCTTCTATCTTCCCGAGGACCCTGGCGAGCAAAGAGACTTGATCGACTCGTATGCTCTGCTTGCAGAGCGCTTCGAGGCCGAGTACCAAGCCGGCTACCGCGCCGACCGCGAACGCCTCGCGCGCTTCAGCAAAGGCAGGACTCGCATCGCCCCCGTGGAGATGTCCCCCGAGAAGCTGGAGGAGCTGCGCGGTCTGGGTTACCTCGAGTAGCGGTGCGCCTCCGCGTCGCCACCGCCCGCTGCCCGCCGCCGAAAAAAGGCTTTCACGAACCGCCACGCACGGCACGCACTTGAAGGATGTCGTTCTTGCCGTTGTCAGCGGCATCGCCGAAGAAGAAGCCGACGAACATCGCGCGGTCCGCTGCGTTGCCGTCGGTAGACGACGACCAGTAGGTGGGCGACGACATTGGGCCGAACACCGACTGATCGATGCAGAAGCCCACGACAGTGCAATCGACGATCGCCAACAGTTCGTCGATCTGAGGTATTCGCCAGTCGCAATGCCCGGCATAGCCGCCGCTCACCGTCGCACCGTCGCCACTCTCACAGTTGTTGAGCCCGGCCAAGAATGCGATGAACGCAGTTCCGTCAGGATTGGTCGCATCGCCATCACCCGTATTCGTCCACGAGTACCATTTGTCCTTGTCTGTTAGACCGTCATCATCATCCGTCTTTTGCCATTCCAACCCCGTTTGGTGGTCGATCACCGAGCCAAGACCCGTGTCCTCATAGCGCGTTGCTGAGCAGTCGCTTGTGTCGAACGCGCAGCCTGCGCCACAAGCCAAGCCGTTACCGAACAGACCCTGATCCGCACAGGTCTCGCTGTTCAAGTCGCTCTGATCACAGTCCTCGCCCGCTTCAACCACGCCATTGCCACACTCGGTCACCGTACCGCCCGCCAGCAGCGCCGCGATCTCCGCTGCATCCGCCGTGATGCGCGTGTTCATCGACGCCTTATCGTCGTCGCTCGGGCAGGCCCCTTCGGCCTTGATCTCAAGCTTGTCCCACTTCTCTCCGAACTTCTCGTCGCATTTCGTGTAGTTAGCCGACTCCGCGTTCTTCACTGCCTTCGACTCCGCCTTCAGACGACACGCCCCGTACTTGCTCGCCTGCTTGAGTTTGCCCGCCTCACATTTGACCGCAGGCTCAATGGCTGCGGCAGGATTCGTAGTCGCAATGATGAATACGCAAGCGAAGCCAATCGCCAACGCAGATGACGCTACCTCTTTCATTCTGTCTCCTCCGGTATCGACACGAACGTCGATGGTCCATGGCTGGTGTGGGTAGTGGATAGGGCTGGGATTTACTAGCACACGCAGAATCTGTGTCCACTGCTCGGGGTGGTTGCGCATCACAGGAGCGGCAGAAGTGCGCTGTTCGGTACTGTCAAGTTGTCGGCGACGTAACGAAACGTGGTGCTATGATCGCCGACGCAATCACTTGTCAGCCCGCCGTAGCCGCGTTCCAGATGTGGAACGCTCGATCTCGAAACAGCCGATGATGGACCGCACGCCACAAGTACTGCCGCTTGCCGCGAATCGTCACGAAGACTTCGTCTAGATACCAAGTATCGCCGAGCCGACCTCGCCGTCTCTTCAGCTTCGCCGCGTAGTCTGGGCCGAACTTCTCGCACCATTGCCGGATCGTCTCATAGGAGACGGTGATCCCACGCTCTGCAAGGAGATCCTCGACGTCGCGGAAGCTGAGTGAAAACCTATAGTACAGCCATACAGCATGACTGATGATCTCCGGCGGAAATCGATAGCCGCGGTA
>PIVZ01001145.1 GCA_003354045.1 bacterium | reverse complement strand
TCAACGCCATCAGCGCACTTGTGCGCGCCCACTCCGAACGCCGGCGGCCATCGGCCATCCCGAGCAACTCGCGTAGGGTCAGGGAGCCCGGATCGATCCCGAGGATGCCGGCACACTGCCAGATGAGTCGCCAGCAGTCACGAGCGCCTGCTCCGCGATCCGCTCCAGTTCGCCGCTGTCGAGTTTCTGCTCGATCAGGTCTCGTGCCCTGTCCATCACCCGAGTCGTCGCTTCGAGTACTCGCCCGAGGTTCTTCCGGTCCCTCGGGCTCGGGCAGAAAGACACGAGGTCCTCCAGCAGCGCGGTTGTTGCGTGCTCGATGGCGTCCCCGGCCATTGCCCGACCGAAGTCTTCATCTCCGACCTCACGCTCGTCCGCCTGGGGCTTGCAGACGGCGTAGACGATGTCACAGAGGAGGATTGGATCACGAATGAGTTTCTCGATCAGCGAGCCTTCGACGATCTCAAGAAGATCGACGCGGACCAGGTCGCGCACACGCTTGACGGCCGCGACGTTGATCGCAACATCCCAGGATCGATCGATGTTGTCCGTGAACGTCTTCATGGATCACGCTCCGATCCAGCTCGGGGGCGTGGTCGAGTAGGTCACCTTGGCGGTAACCGACACGGTGATCGCTTCCTCGAGCGCCTCGCTGCGCGAGAACGACGTGATCATGAAGTCCGCCTGGAGGCCTTCGCCTGTGTCACCGTCGAGGACCTGGAAGCCGATGATGTCGTTGGCGAGGTAGGCGTCCTTGATCGCGTCGAACCCGGCGTCGGTGGTATCCCACACCATCTCGAACTCGACGCTGGCCTCCTTCAGGGTGGCGACGGTGGCTCGCCAGCCGTCATTGGCGCCAGTCGGGACATCCGAATC
>PIVZ01001144.1 GCA_003354045.1 bacterium | reverse complement strand
ACCGAGATGAACCGCTGGGGACAAGGCTTCCTGGGCCGGGACATCATCGAAGACTGGCGGCGGCAGCTCGACTTCACCACCAAGATCTTTCGCGCGCGCGGCCTGCACCTCGATGACCGCCACGTGCGGCAAGCCGATGGCTCGGGCTTCTCCGCGTCCATTGTGGACATGACGCTCTACGTGGTGAACAACCACGAGCGACTGCGCGAGGCCGGAAGCAGCATCGTGCTCTATCTGCCGAAGATTCAAACCGCAGAGGAGGCCGCGCTCTGGAACGACATGCTGAGCGCCCTCGAGCAGCACCTCAACCTGCCGGTCGGCACGATCAAGGTCTACGTCCTGGTCGAGCAGGTCGAGGCCAGCTTCCAGCTCATGGAGATTCGCGCAGCACTGGGCCGTCACTTCGTGGGCTACAACACGGGGCGCTGGGACTACATCAATAGCGTCGCCGACGCCATGGCATGGGATTCGGACTTCATCAACCCCAACATCGATGCCATCACGATGACCTACGGCTACATGCGGAACTACGAGGATCGGGTGCGCCGCGCCGTCAACACGCCCGACCTTCACGGCCGCTGCGCACTCTGGCAGGGCGGCATGGAGCCCAACATCCCCGTCGGATCTGCCGAAGGCGTCGCCGCCAGCATGAAGAGAGCCGTGGCAGGCGGCGAGCGGGAGCAACGCGAGGGTGCCAGCGGCAAATGGGTGGCTCACTGGAAGATGGTCCACATCGTGCGCCCCGTGTGGGAGACGGTGGGAGCGGACAACCAACTGCGGCGCTGCTTCCCCAGGCTGACCTACACACAGGCAGACGCCGACGGCCTGATGCTTCTCGAGCCCGCCCCGCGCACGATCCGCGGCGCGCGAGACCTGC
>PIVZ01000549.1 GCA_003354045.1 bacterium | reverse complement strand
TGGTTATGTAGAGCACCGCGTCGGCGCCGAAGACCTCGCCGAGCTTCTCGAGCCGTACGCCGTGCATCTCACCCGGCGTGGGCAGGCCGTTGTCCTTCAGGAAGGCATCGACGACGGTCACCGGGAAGACGTAGTAGCCGGCCTCGCCGAGCGGCATGCTGATCGTCGAGAGATACGAGTAGCCGGCATCGACCTCGATCGATTCATTCAAAGGCGGGATCACGAGGATCGAACGTGGCATGTGGGCTCGGTACAGCGAGTAGTCCTTTTGCGCCGGCGTGCACGCGGAGCAGAGTACGAGCCCGATCAGGGCCATGGCCAGTCTGGTTCTAGCGCCGCTCATTGCGCGTCCATCCTACGTAGCACGCCGTCAATGAAAGCGGTGGATTCAGGGAAGAGCTCCTTTTCGATGAGGAACTCTTCGCGGGCGACATCGACGCGCCCCTGCGAGTAGTGGAGGTAGCCGAGGTGGGCGTGCACTCCGGGCGGCACGAGCTTTCCCTCGGCAAGGGTTCTCTCGACGTTCTCGGTCAGTTTGGCGATCTGTGTGCCCGGGTCGGCCTCGCCGGGGCTGAAGTAGGTGTCGTAGACGACGCTCTCGTAGTTACCCCAGCGATACATGAGCTGGCTTTGAGTGCACCCGGCCAGTGCCAGCAGCGCACCCGCGGCCAGCACCCTCCATGCCTGTGTCACTGTCAGTTACCCTCGGAGGGATGCCAGGCGCCGTTCTCGAGGCCGGCCACCAGATTGTTCACGGCCTCCGTGATGGCCAGATTGAGGACCTTGCCGTTCAAGGTGGCGTCGTAGCTGGCGGTGCCGCCGAAGCCGATGACCTCGCGGTTGCTCAGCGCATACTCGCCGGCGCCCTGCGCTGCGTAGACGATCTCCGAGGTGCGCACGTCAACGATGTTGAGCGCAACCTTCGCGTAGGCAATCTGGCTCTTGCCCTGGCCAAGAATTCCGAACAGCTCACGATCTCCGGTGGTCTTGCGTCCGAACTCGGTGACATCGCCGGTGACTGCCACCTGCGCCCCGGCCAGCTGTTGCGCGGTCCCGCGGATCGCGGCTTCGCGCGCGATCTCTTCCATGTTGGCGCGATCTACGACCGAGAACCTGCCTGTCTGCTGAAGGTGTGTCTTCAAGATGGTCTTGGCCTGGCCGCCGAGACGGTCGGGGCCTTCAGAGAACACGCCGCGCAGGTAGGTGGACCTGTTCTGGAACTTTCCAACGACCAGTGTGTACTTGGGGCCGCTATAGACAGTCCCGTGCGAGGCCACCGTATCCGGGATAAGCGTCCGGTGCGTCTCGGTGGCACAGCCGGCAATCAACGCCGCGCATAGGGCGGCCATGAGCGCTGGCGCAAAGTTCGATCGTTCCATGGGCGAGCTCACTATATTCTGCATTGTTTCTTTCTCGATGTTGGCGGGTGCTCTTGTAAATCGCCCTGAGGGTCTTCTCAGGACAAGCCGCTACTTATCACGGGCCGTTCCGGGTGGCCAGTTACGGCCAAGGTTGACCACGCGCCAGCCGGGCCAGGCCGCCAGATTTGCGACCGGTAATCCCTCATCCGCGACGACTGGTACTTCCGGGCGCCGGCTCACGTATAGGCGATTGCCGGCCAGCCCTCGTGGCGGCGAATGGCCTCGAGCAGGCCGACGGTTCCCGTCATCATGTTGTCGCCGAGTGGAGAGCCGAGGGTCATCTCGAGCCTCGAGTCTGCGAGAAGCCTACGCTTTGGTCCCGTTACGAGGATTACCTCTACGGAGTCGAAGCCGAGCGCTCGCCGCGTGTAGGCGCCGTGACCGCCTTCGGCGAGGATCTGCCGGTGCTCGAGCCGCCCTTCCGCGAGCTCTTCGATCAGTCTGTCCATGTGGTCCGTCGTTATATCCTTCGTATGGTACTCGAAGAACGCACACAGCTCTCCTCCTTCGAGCGCTGCCGCTACTGTGTGAGACGTCGCCACGTCGAGAACGATCGAGCGACGGCTCGCGCGTACGCGAGGGTCCATGGAGGCGCCGAGCATCCCCGCCATGCCACTGTCCATCACGTAGACCTGTGCTTCCGTCAGCTTTTGCGCCGCGCCGACGATCACCCTGAGCCGGCTCATGTCTTCGGGCACGTCCTCGGCGCGGCGGAGAAAGGAGCATAGATGCGGCTTCGCCTCCAGAATCGCCTTGTGGTGGTTGTGGCGGTAGTCGAGGTGTGAGACCCCGGGCGGCGCCATTCCGTGATCTTGGGCGCACACGCCGATGGCATCGAAGGCAAAGGGGACGCCGAAAGACTTGACGATCATCTTGATCCGCGCGGCTTCGATGTCGCCAAGACGAACCACTGAAAAGCCGCCGTCTTCCGCCAATTCTTCAGCCCGCTCGTCACTGAGAACGTCGAGCCCGAGCCGGCGCACCCTGTCGGGGTCGTGCGAAAGCGTCATGGCCGCCGACGTCGAGGTAACGACGTTCTCTTTCGCCGCTCGCTGCCTTACTGCCTGCGATACCGCTCCGCCCCCCATTTCGGTGCCAACGAGCAGCAGTTTCTTCTTGGCGGATCTTATCTGCTCGGCGACCGCGGCCACCGGCGAGCGCACTACAGCCTTGTAATGCATGCCGGACTCGGTGTCGGCATAAAGGACGTCCATGGTCCCTGCGCCGACATCGATGGTGAGTACCCTGCTCATATATTAACCCGGCATTCGCGTGGGGGCAGAATCTTCAGCCGAAAGCCGGTCGCCATACTAGCACAGATGAATCTCTTCCCGCTGCCGGAATTTGGCAAATCAAGCGCTTTCACGCCGACGTCTTACGATTTCTTGACCGCTGCGTGGCGCCCGGCGCGGCGGCCGAAGAAGGTGCCGTCGCCGATCGAGATTCCGCTGGTGTAACCGGGGGTGGCGATGCCGGCCGTCGTTCGTCCGGTGGCATAGAGGCCGGGGACGACCTCCCCGTCTGCGGTCAGAACCCGGCCGTCCACGTCGGTGCGCAGGCCGCCCAGCGTGAAGGCCGCATACATCGAGCTCTCCACCCTGCAGTCGAAGGCGGCCAGCGGCGGTTCTAGAGCCACGACGTATTCTTTGGCCTTATGAAAAACCGAGTCTTGGCCCTCTGCCGCGTGGCGGTTGTAGAGCTCGAGGGTGCCGGTCAGGCTGCCGGTGGGCAGGCCGAGGCTTGCCTCCATCTCATCCGTGCTGTCGGCTACCGCGACCACGTCGCGTGGGACCTCGGGCAGGTCCTCGACCTGGCCGTCCACGACGTGAAATGCCTGGCCGTTGTGGGAGAACAGCGCCATGTGGCCGAGCGTGCCGTAGTAGGCGTCCTCATTGATGAAGCGCTGTCCGTGCTGGTTGATGAGTATGCCTTTCTTGAGCGACGGGGGAGGGGTAAGCGGCAGCAGCACGCAGGCCATTGCCATGTTGACGGCCTCGCCGCCCGCGCCCACGCCCATGCGTATGCCACTGCCGTCGTCCGTCTCGGTGCCCACGCGGTCCGAGCAGCGGAGCAGTGCCGGGACGTGCTTGGCCAGCATCTCATCGTTGTAGATGAAGCCGCCGGCCGCCAGCACGACTCCGCGGCGGGCGCGCACGGCGCCAGGCTCGCCGAAGTGTCTGGTTACC
>PIVZ01001143.1 GCA_003354045.1 bacterium | reverse complement strand
TGAACGCCCTCCTGGTCGCCGTAGCTCTCGAACCTACACTGGAGCTTGCGGATCCAAGCCGGGTAGGTGCCTGCGGGCTCGATTCCGGTGACTGTGGCAATCTCGCGACACATGTCACGCTTGGACAGGGAGGTGACTTTGACGTAGTGACAGCGGTAGCGGGCTTGGGGCAAGCGGTCTTTGAGGGCTCGCAGGAGACCGGTCTTTCCGGTCCCCGAGGGCGCCAGCAGGGCGGCGCTCATGCGTTGGGCGACGGCGCCTTGAAGCTCGTCGAGCGGCTGTTGGTAGATCGGCGAGCACCACAGATCCTTGACCGCGATCTCGCGGGTAAAGGGCAAGCCGGTGAGGCCAAAGTGGCTTCGCAAGTCAGGGGTCTTGTTCGTCCTGGTCATCTTGATCTCCTTTCGGGAAGTTGCCGTCGGGCCCGACGATGGGTCCGAAATCGGCGTCGTAACGCATGCTGCCGGCGGTCCTCGCCGGCTTGGGTTGGGGGGAGGCGTCTTTCTCGCCTCGTCCTCGGCGGCTGTAGGCGTTGGCTTCGAGGTCGACCGGGTGGATCTCGACTTGGCGCCCCTGGTGGCAGACGGAGAGGCTGGCGTCGAGCAGGTGGCGGGTGATGAGAATCTTCTCGCCGGCATGGCCGATCGGCAGCTCATAGGCTTGGCCTTCCCAGGACACGACGTTGTCCAAGGCGACACGACGCTCGAAGCTGACCTGGAAATGCTCGTCGAGCCACGTGCGGTCCTGCACGATGTCGAGCTTGCGGCGATCCGCCTTAAAGCGCTCTGCGGGAGTCGCTCCGCCGAGCGATTCATGCGGCTGGTGGTTGTAGACCTCCCGCAGCCAGTGGTTCAGCCGCAGTGACTAAATTGGGTTT
>PIVZ01001142.1 GCA_003354045.1 bacterium | reverse complement strand
CGCAGCAGCGCGGTGCCGAGATCATTTCCCTCGGCACGATCGGCACCCACCAGAGCGACATCGACAAGTTGCTGAAGAAGCTCCTCTCACGTTGCCGTGATCTCGTGTTCGTCTACGAGGCCGGGCCGTGTGGCTACTGGCTCTATCGGTACCTCACCAAGAAAGGGCATACCTGCTCGGTCGTCGCGCCATCACTGATCCCCAAGATGTCGGGCGATCGCGTGAAGACCGACCGGCGCGACGCCGTCATGCTGGCTCGCACCATGCGCGCAGGCGACCTGACGCCCGTCCATGTCCCGAAGGTCGAGGATGAAGCCATCCGCGATCTCTCGCGAGCTCGCGAGGATGCCAAGAGGGACATCAGGTCAGCCAAGCTCCGGCTCAAGTCGTTCCTGCTCAGGCAGGATATCCGCTACGTGGGACGCGCGAACTGGGGACCGGCTCATCTGCGCTGGCTCGGCAATGTGGTCTGCCCGACCCCGGCCCAGCAGATCGTCTTCCAGGAGTATGTCCGCGCGGTCAATGAACATCACGAGCGGGTTGTGCGGATCGAGGCTGAGCTCCGGGACCAGGTCGAGGGCTGGCGACTGAAGCCGGTGGTCGTGGCCATCCAGGCACTTCGAGGCATCCAGTTCATCACCGCGGCGACCCTCATTGCCGAACTCGGCGACGTCACCCGCTTCGACAACCCCAAGCAACTGATGGGTTACCTCGGACTCACGCCATCGGAGTACTCCAGCGGGCGAAGGCGCAAGCTCGGAGGCATCACCAAGGCCGGCAACAGCCATGCGCGCCAGGTCCTGGTCGAAGGTGCCTGGCCTTACCGGTTCCCGGCGAGAGTCAGTCGGCTTCTGCAGCGCAGGCTTGAACAAACGCC
>PIVZ01000548.1 GCA_003354045.1 bacterium | reverse complement strand
TGCCCGACGGGCGTGTGATCTTTCGCAAAGGAGAGCCTGGCGACAGCATGATGGTCGTAGTGTCGGGGCGGGTGAAGATTTCCTCGCTTTCTCTCGACGGGCACGAGCTACTGCTGAACATAATCCAGCCCGGACAGGTCTTCGGAGAATTGTCTCTCATAGACGGGCGTGTCCGTTCGGCAAATGCCAGCGCGCACACGACCACCGAGACTCTCGTGTTGCGGCGAGACGCGTTCCTCCGTTTTCTCAAAGAATATCCGCACGTGGCGATCGAGCTCCTGCTCGTGCTCTGCGACCGTCTTCGTAAGACGACGGCACAGGTAGAGGATGTCGTATTCCTGGATTCTTCGGCCAGACTGCTGCGTAAGTTCCAGGTGCTCGCGCAAGAGTGCGGCCGCATGGTTCGTGAAGGTCTCGAGATCGCCCACGGTCTCTCGCAGAAAGAGCTTGCCGATAGCATCGGGCTCACCCGCGAGAGCGTGAACAAGGAATTGGCTACCTGGCGCGATCTCGGTTTGGTGGAAGTGACACGTGGGCGCATATTGATCTACAACATGAGTGCGCTCGTCACCGAGGTTGGCGGAGGGGGCTGAGGCTGCCCGGCGGGAAAGTAACACGCCCGCATGTTCTCGGGATAGACGACGCTCCCTTCGAGAAGCGCCAAGATCATCTCGTTCCACTCATCGCCGTCTGTGCGTCTTCGTACGCGAGAGTGCCCCTGGGGGCATGCGCCGGAGGCGGTTGCGAATAGAACATGTTTCCGGTTGTTATCGGACCTACACGACCGCGGGTCCCGCCCGTTGTGGAGGCGTAGAGGGAAGTCTCAATGAAGAGGAAGATCGTCAGATGAAGCCTACGGGAAACACGGTCTTGATAACCGGAGGGGGTACGGGGATCGGCCTGGCCGTCGCCAAGCTGCTCGCAGACAAGGGCAACCACGTCATCGTGTGCGGCAGGCGCCAGGAGAAGCTCGACGAGGCCAAACAAGCGACGCCGGAGCTCGAGACTCACCAGTGCGACGTGAGCGAGGCCGAAGCAAGAGAGCATCTGTTCGAGACGATTCGCTCGAACGGACACTCGGTAAACGTGCTGATAAACAATGCCGCGATCATGCGCCATTACGATCTCGAGGACCCCGAGAGTCTCGACCTCGATACGATAAAGCGGGACATAGAGACGAATCTGCTGAGCGTGATCGCTCTCAGCACGATGTTCCTGCCGAGCCTGAGAGAGCAAGACGGCGCCACCATCGTCAACGTTTCCTCTCCCGGTGGCGTGGTGCCGGTGACCGGTGTGCCGATCTACTGCGCGACCAAGGCGGCGCTGCACTCATACACCATGTCGCTGCGCTATAGTCTGGGCGACAGCGTCAAGGTGATCGAGGTTTACCCTCCATCGGTCGATACCGAGATGATGTCCTCGGTGAAGCTACCGACCATAACCTGTGAAGATTTCGCGAAGCGGCTGCTGCCGCGGTTGGAAAAAGGACAGGAGGAGATCTGGGTCGGCGAGGCGAACGTTCTCAAGGTGCTCGCCCGCTTGTCCGTCAAGCGAACGTTGCCTTTCATCAACCGAGCGGTGGGCTGAACAATACGGAATTGCGGGCGAGCGCTCGCGAAACGGTGCTGCCGGGGAGCGGGGCTACGCGCCGGTCTCGGGTCAATTGTGGGCGAGCTCTTCGATCGTTGAGGTGAAGGCCTCGAGCGTGAGCTCGACATCTTCATCGGTGTGGGCAAGCGAGACGAAGAATTTCTCGTGGGCCTTGAGTATTCCGCGGTCGAGAAGCGCCTCGATGAACCGCGCGTGCATCGCGGAGTCGGCGCTCAGGGTCGAGCGGAAGTCCGTTATCTCTCGCGCGCCGAACCACACCTCGAACGCCGGGGGCTCTCCGCTTACCCGTGCGGGGATGCCGGCCTCGTCGAGCATGTCTTGCAAGGATTCCTTCAGGCGCCGGCCGATCGCGAACAGGCGCTCGTAGGTTCCCTCTTCTCGTAGCGTCTCTAGCGTGGCCAGAGCCGCGACCGACGAGATCGGGTTGCCGCTGAAGGTACCCGTCTGTGCGACGTAGCTGCCGGCGGTTGCGTGCGCGGGATCGACATTGGTCATGATCTCCTTGCTCCCGCACAGCACTGAGATCGGATGTCCGCCCGACAGACTCTTGCCGACGGCGCAGAGGTCGGGGACCACGCCGTAGTATTCCTGAGCTCCGCCGTAGGCCAGACGAAAGCCTGTCACGATCTCGTCGAAGATCAGCACGATGCCATGGTGGCCGGTGATCTCGCGTAAGGCCTCGAGAAATCCGCTCGCCGGAGGGATTGTCCTTTGCATGGGCTCTACTATGACTGCGGCAAGCTCGTCGTGGTGCCTGTCGATGATCGCGGTGGTGGCCTCGATGTCGTTGAAAGGGGCGACGAGCACTTCGCCTTCGACCGCGTGCGGTATGCCGGCCGAGTTTGCAACAGCCTGTGGATAGTCGCGCGGCTCCTGGGTCCACTGGTTGCCCATCAGCGCATAGTCGCTCATGCCGTGGAAGCCGCCTTCGAACTTGAGAATCTTGTCGCGCCCTCGGTACGCGCGGGCCAGCCGCAACGCGAAGAACGTAGACTCCGAGCCGCTGCTGTGGAAGCAGACCTTCTCGGCGCAGGGAATGGCCTTCACGATCTCTTCTGCCAGCTCGATGGCGGGCTCGTTTACCATCAGGTAGGTGCTGCCTCTTTCGAGGTGCTCTCTGACGGCAGTCACCACCGCCGGGTGAGCGTGACCGAGAAGCATCGGGCCCGAGCCGAGCAGGTAGTCGATGTACTCGTTGCCGCTGGTGTCCCACAAGCGTGAACCACGCGCCTCTTTTACGACCATCGCATAGTCGGCCGAGCCGGTCGGGTTTCTGACGCCGGACGGCAGACAGCGGTGCGCGCGTTCGAGAAGCTCGGTCTCGACCTTGTTGCGGCGTCTACGCTCAGGCATGCGACTATTCGTGGGCATTCGACTCCCGAAGCAAGTGTACTGTGATCTGGCCGGCGCACAATAGCCGGCGCATGGCAGTTCGTTGGCTCGCCAGGGCCGCCGGCCGGCCACCTGAACCCGCGCCGCCTTGGTTTTCTGGCACAGGGCGGTTAGAAGATTCTTCCATGAAGCCCCGGGCTCGGCTCGGGCGTGATGAGGAGATTCTAGATGTCCAATCAGCAAAGTGAGCAATGGGACGCGATCGTCATCGGCTCGGGACTGGGAGGACTGGCGTGTGCGGCCTACCTGTGCGCCTCGGGTAAACGAACTCTCGTACTCGAGAGCCATTACGTGGCGGGAGGCAACACTCAGGCGTTTCGCCGCAGCCACGAGGGCCGCGACTACGAGTTCGACGTCGGTGTCCACTACATAGGCGAGTGCGGTCCCGAGGGACTGATAACGCGGGTGTTCCGTGGCGCTGGCCTCGATGGGCGCTTGACCTTCAATCAGCTCGATCCCGACGGCTTTACCACGCTCGTTTTCCCCGACCTCACCTTCCGCGTTCCCGCCGGCTGGGACCGCTACCGCGGACGCCTGCTCGATACCTTCCCGGATGAGGCCGAACCGCTCGGTCTGGTGGTGGATAAGATGCGCGAGATCGCCGACAT
>PIVZ01000547.1 GCA_003354045.1 bacterium | reverse complement strand
CCGCGAACAGCTCGCGTAGCTCGTCGGCCCAGGAGCCACACCATGGGAAGGCGCTCTCGAGCGTCTCTTCGAGCGGGCGCTGTGAGTTGACCGTGTGTGAGTAGATCGACAGGCAGGTGGCCTTCTTTGGAAAGCGCCTGGTCTTTCTCGCCAGCCCGAGGTCGCCGCGTAGAAGATTCATGAGATCGGCCGCATCACTGCGGTCGAGCACGGTGAAGGAAGGATCGAGACCGATCGGTTCGGAGTGCAACCGAAGCAGACGGTTGGCGATGGCGTGAAAGGTGCCAGACCAGCGGATGCGTTCGGCGCGGGCACGCGCAACGGCCGCGCTCGCGCCGACTACCGCGCTTCCCGCAAGCGTAGCGCCGGTCTCGTCGACCTGGCTTCCGCTGAGCTTGTCGCTGGCCTCATCAGCAAGGTTCTCGACGAAAGTGTCCCTCGCCTCATGGAGCCCACTCTCGGCGAGCGCGCAGGCCCGCGCGACGATGCGCTCGGCGCGGCGGCTCATCTCGGCCGCCGCTCGGCGCGTGAAAGTGAGCATCAGCAAGCGGCGCGGGTCGGCGCCGTTGAGGATCAGATGGGCCACTCGGTAGGCCAGTGTGTTGGTCTTGCCCGACCCGGCTCCGGCAATGATCAACAGGGGGGCGACTCGCGCTTCGATTCCGCTGTCGCCCACACCGTGCTCGACCGCAGCTCTTTGCGCCGGGTTCAGCTCATCGAGATAGGTTGCCGCCTGCATGCCACTCCGCACCACTGCCCGTCCGGCCGCCGAGGAACAGCCCCGGCACCGGGAAAGTGAGCTTTATAGCATAGGCGAAAATAATGCAAAAACAGGACAGGCCGGGTCTCGCCGCGCCTTCAGTCGTTCTGGCCGACCAGCTGCTGCCCCGGCCGACAGGCCTCTGCCAGGCGCTCTTGCTGCTGCCCGGAGAGCCGCTCGAAACGAGTCGGAGGAACACCTCGCACCAGCTCCGCGGCGCGCTCGATCCAGCCGTCCTGCGCATCGCCGAGTTCGAAGAATTCATTAATCTTACCGAGTACTTCACGCGGATGTCTAACGAGTTCCTCGAAGGCGACTTCCATGTACTGGCCGGCGTCGAGACGGTCGCGAGCCCGGTATCCATACTCGATCAACTCGGTCCAGTAGCGGCCGAAGCACTCCACCGGCGGCTTGGCCTCGAGCAGTCTCGTGACGACATCCGAAGGTCGCGGCTCGGCCTCGGGATCGAGGCTCTCGAGGTCGGCGCTGGTCAGACCGGCATGATCGGTCAGCCCGTAGGTAAGCGACACCCACAGCCGAAACACCTTGTGCTCGCGCATCGAGAGCGCAGCCTCTGGGCCCCGGCGATGTAGGTGAAGAAAGCGCGCCGCAGGGAAGAACTCGTGGAGAGAAGCAAGATACTCGATCGAGGCACCCGACTTCTCCAGCCAACGCGATCGGCCCATTCGCTCGCACAGCCAATCGAAGAGGCTCTCATACTGCGAGGCCAGACCCCGGCGCGGTAGCTCGGAGGCGAACGCCAGCGTCTCATCGAACAACTCATCGGGCACATCGCTCATGCGTGCCATCGCCGTGCCCAGCACCCACGGCAGCCCTTCTCCCTGCCGGTAGCGCATGTCCGGACCGTATGGATAGGTAATCTCGGCTATCTCGTAGCCGCGCCTTTGCACCATGGTGGCCGCAGGCGTCACGACAGAAAGTAGGTCGGCGAACTCGCGCCCCGCGAGCGGGTCAGGCACGAACCTCTTGACCCTATCGAGGCCGCTGAAGAACTCGAAGATCATCAGCAGCGAGCGGTTCTCGGCCAGCATGCGCGAGAGCAGAGTCGAGCCGCAGCGGCCGGTTCCTACTATGAAGCGTTCCATTGGCGATGGCGGCAGCCGAACGACTATATTGGCCGAGAGGTGAGACGAATGACAATCGATGCGACAGCCGATCCTCGCGAACAGCGTGTAATGAGTGGAGACATCTGGGCCGAAGTCTGCGGCGCGCTGGCGCGCAGCCACGATCTGGTGCGCGCCGAGGACGTTGCCGACTCTCCCCTCATGCGCGCCGATGGACTGCGCTACCTCACCCGGTTGTTCGCCGGTGGCATACGGCTGTGCGTCGAGCTGGCCGATGCCGACTACCCGGAGTTCGCCCGCATGGTGGACACGACTCTCAGCTGGGGAATCGACAACCCGGACTGCATCTACCTGTACGCGGCAGTACGCGGCGACGCCGGCTACCTGATCAGTGGCAACCGCGGCACCGCCCACCATCTCGACATCCAGGTAAACCGAGGTCACTTTGCCGAGGCTCCGGATTTCGGCGTGGTCTCCACCTGCAACGGCTTCGAGCTGGAAACAGAGCCCGACGGCGCGATCGAGATCACGCTCAGTCCCGAACGGCACGAAGGTAACTGGCTGCCGCTGGAGGCAGACGCGGAGTGGATTCTCGTTCGCCAGTACTTCAACGATTGGGAAAACGAGAGACCGGCCGACCTCACCATCGAACGCATTGGAGCCGAGTATCCGCCGCCTGTGCTGCGCACCGACAAGATTGCCGCGCGCCTCGACCGCCTGATCACCTGGCTCGAGAAGGGCGGCCGGTACTGGGACGAGATGGCCCGCTACTCGCTCGAGCGCGGAGATAACAGCGTCTACTTCCGGCCCATCGACGAGACGAACTGGGGCGGGCTGCGCGGTCTGGCGTACGGCTTCGGCAACTTCCACTGCGAGCCCGATGAGGCCGTGATACTCGAGGTCACCCCGCCCGAATGCCACTACTGGAGCTTCAGTCTGGCCAACCGTTACTGGGAAAGCCTCGACTGGAGCCGCCGTCAGGTATCGATCAACGGCCATCAGGCCTCGATGGATGCCGACGGCGTGTTCCGCGCAGTGATCGCCCACGATGACCCCGGAGTGGCCAACTGGCTGGACCCCGCAGGCCACACCTGCGGAACCATCATGGGACGCTATCTGCTGACAGACGCCGCGCCGCAGCCAAGCATGCGAGTGGTGAAGCTCGATCGACTGAGCTCGGAGTTCCCCGACACATCGAGGGTAAGCAGCGAGGATCGCTCGCAAGCCCTAGCCGCACGCCGCCGAGCAGTCTCGTTCAGGAACCGTTACTGAAAGCCACGGCGCCACAAACCACCCATGGCGCCGCAGGACTGATGACCGTGGTCTACGACGAAACCCGCTATTCGATGTAGCCCAGGGCTCGTAGTCGTTCGCGAGCGCCCGGGTCCATCTCCGGAGCCTCGGCCGCATCGATGGCCGCATCGATCGCCGGGAGACCGAGCGCCGCGCACCAGGTGTCTAGCTCGTCCTTGAGTCGAGCGGCATCAGCAGGAGCACTCTTCGCAAGGTCGTGCTCTTCGTCGGGATCGGTTGCCAGGTCGAAGAGATAGATATCGCCTTCGGAAGTCTCGACGAGCTTGTCAGTGCCGCTGCGATAAGCCCGCAGCCGGATTGTCGGATCGAGAAGCGGGTGCCCTCTGTCGGCACCCGTATTGACAGCGAAGCGCTCGATCATGATCGGCCCCGCCGCCGCTCCTCCCTGAATCGATGGAAGGAGCGACCCGTAATGTACAGGCGCCGGCATCTCCACGCCGGCCAGATCCAGCA
>PIVZ01001141.1 GCA_003354045.1 bacterium | reverse complement strand
GAGCATCGCCTGGGCGATGAGCGAAGCGTTAATCATGTAGTATAACTTAACAGAATAAGCATTATATTTCATTAGACTTAAGATAAGAACTTTGAAATACTCCGGCCATGGGAAGGAGCCTATTCGAAAAAGTGTGGGATCTGCACGCCGTCGGCACGTTGTCGAACGGCCAGACCCAGCTACTGGTCGGAGCTCACCTCATTCATGAGGTGACCAGTCCGCAGGCGTTCGGGATGCTGCGAGACCTCGGTCTGGGCGTGCTGATGCCGGATCGGACCTTTGCAACCGTGGATCACATCATCCCTACGGACACGCGGATGCGCCCCTACGAGGACGACTTGGCCGAGGGCATGATCGTGGCCCTGGAAAGAGCGTGCGAGGAGTTTGGCATCAACTTCTTCGATCCCGCCTCCGGGAGTCAGGGCATAATCCACGTGATCGGCCCGGAGCTCGGGATCACTCAGCCCGGCATGACGATTGTCTGCGGCGATTCACACACCTCCACCCACGGTGCCTTCGGCGCCATCGCATTCGGCATCGGCACCACACAGGTGCGTGACGTGCTTGCCACGCAGTCGCTGGCGCTGGCACCGCTCCAGGTGAGACGCATCAACGTGGAGGGCCGTCTCGGCGCGGGCGTGTATGCCAAGGACGTGATCCTCCACTTGATAAAGACGCTCGGTGTACATGGGGGTACCGGATACGCCTACGAGTACGGCGGCTCGACGATCGAAGGACTCTCGATGGAAGAGCGCATGACGGTCTGCAACATGTCGATCGAAGGCGGTGCGCGTGTGGGCTACGTGAACCCGGACGAGAAGACCTTCGCCTACCTGAAGGGCAGGCGTTTCGCTCCCACGGACGACGCCTGGGAGAAG
>PIVZ01001140.1 GCA_003354045.1 bacterium | reverse complement strand
CGTGTAACCACGTCGATTGTCGAGCTCGACCGAGTGCTCGGTGGCGGACTGGTCGGCGGCTCGGCCGTCTTGCTTGGCGGCGACCCGGGGATCGGCAAGTCCACCCTTGCCCTTCAGCTTGCAGCCGGAGTCGGTGCGAGTGGCGGGCGCGTGCTGTATGTTTCGGGCGAGGAAGCTCCGGTGCAGGTCAAGCTGCGCGCCGACAGGCTCGGCATCGATCCCGCTGCCGTAGTGATGCTGCCGGCCACCGATGTCGAGGCGATAGCCGGCGCAATGAAGGAGCTCGGCCCGACGCTTGCCATCGTCGACTCGGTGCAGACCATCTACAGCCGGCGTGTAGAGTCGGCACCGGGATCGGTGTCGCAACTGCGCGAGGCAAGCGCCGAGCTGATCACTGCTGCGCGGGCCCTCGATGTGGCCGTTCTGCTGATCGGACACGTGACCAAGGAGGGCTACCTGGCCGGGCCGCGGGTGCTCGAGCACATGGTCGATACCGTGCTTTACTTCGAGGGTGATACCGACCACGCCTTTCGCATTCTGCGGGCCGTCAAGAACCGCTTCGGGCCGGCCAACGAGATCGGCGTCTTCGAGATGCGCTCCGACGGTCTGGCCGAGGTCGCCAATCCCTCCGAGGTGCTCGTGGCCGGACGCACACATGAGACGCCGGGATCGGTGGTGTCGGCAGTAATCGAAGGTAGCCGCTCACTGCTCGTCGAAGTGCAGGCGCTGGTGGCCCCGAGCAGTCCCGGCAGCGCGCGGCGCACCACGCTCGGCGTGGACCATGGCCGCGTGGCCATGCTTGCCGCCGTCCTCGAGCGCCACATGGGCCTCTCGCTCGTGAGTCAGGACATCTTCGTCAACACCGCGGGTGGCGTGCGC
>PIVZ01001139.1 GCA_003354045.1 bacterium | reverse complement strand
GCTTCGGCCACGCGAATGTCCACGGGGATGCCGGCGAAGCGCTCGAACTGGGCAGCCCTGTCGGCTCTGTTCGAAGAGCCGAAGCCCGTGTTTAACTCCGTCATGGCCATGACAGCCGCCATGCCCACGGGGGTTTGGCCCAGCGCAACTGCGGCGACTGTTGCCGCCGAGCTTCCCTTTTGCCCCGAAGCCGGTTGCTCGATTCTCCTGCGGACCTCTTCCTCGCTGGCCGGAACGGTGTAGTCGAGCGCTTTCCCGGGCGCGCCTCTGGGTAAGACCCAATCGGTGCGAACCTGGCCGGCGTCAGACACCGGGAGGTAGCCTCCGTAGGCCGGAAACTCCCTTATCTCTTCGAGGTATCTAGTGGGGTTCATCGGCGCGCACGCGCTGCAGAGCAAAAACGTGACGCATAGGCCTCGCGCACAGAAAATTGACATCGACCTCACCCCCCCTCAGGGCGTCGCAAGTTCTTAGTTCGCGGTGCGGTGCGGTGCGCGTGGTGCGGCCCGCCCTCCTGCAGTGCCCAATATCAGGGTCGCCTACAGAGTTTCGAGCCGGTCTCCTATCTATCCGGCGACGGTAGCGCGTTCAAGAGGCCAGCGACTCCGGGGGCGCGCCGGGTCCCTCCAGGCCGCTCAGGGTTAGAAGGCGGGTAGGTCAGGAAATCGTATTCTCATCGTGAACGGGACGCGGTGTCAGAGAAGAGAGACCGGCACCGGCACCACCTTGGCTCTCAGGTACTCGCCGAGAGTCTTGGCCTGGGCGTCGGTGCGCATGGAGGCGGCTACGCCGTCGCCAAGCATTCCCTTCAGCACGAAGTTGATGGCCAGGAGGTTTGGTAGGGGGTGGCGCTCTACGGTGAGGTCGCGGGATTCGGCGA
>PIVZ01000546.1 GCA_003354045.1 bacterium | reverse complement strand
ACCGGTCCGGCACCAGCCGGTCTGAATCTCGTCGAAGATGAGCAGCACCTCACGGTCGTCGCACAGCTTGCGCAGGCCGCGCAGGTAGTCGTCGGTGCCCACATGGATGCCGCCTTCGCCCTGGATCGGCTCGACCATGATGGCGGCCGTATTGTCGGTCACCGCGGCTTCCATGGCCTCGAGGTCGTTGAAGGGGACGCGCTTGAAGCCCGGGCTCAGGGGCTCGAATGCCTTACGGAAGGCGTCGCGGCCGATTGCCGCCAGAGCCAGGCCGGTGTGCCCGTGATAGCACTTGTCGGTGGTGATGATCTCGGTTTTGCGCGTGTAGCCGCGTGCCAGCTTGAGTGCGAAGTCGATAGCCTCGCCGCCGCCGACGCCGAACATGGTCATCTTCAAGTCGCCGGGCGTTATTTCGGCCAGCTTCTTGGCCAGATCGGCCTTCGGCTTCGACCCTAGCAGGAAGACGCCGATGTCGTAGCTGTCGAGCGCCTCCTTGAGCGCCTCGATCACTTCGGGGTTGCGCCGGCCGACGTTCATACTGCCCGCCGAGGTGATGCAGTCTACGTACTCCTTTCCGGTAACGTCCCACATCAGAGCGCCTTCGCGGCGGCCTTCAATGATCTCGAGGCCCGCGTGCTTGAGAGTACGCAGCTTCATCGGATTGCTGTACTCGCCGTAGTCGGCAAGCGCCTGCGCCTTCATTGCAGCCAAGTCTTCACTCATCGTCGTCTCTCCTGCTCATGCGTGTCACTTTCTTCCAGAGGCCGCTGCGCGGACCGCGAGCCCAGCGGTCAAGAAATCGATCACCTGGTCCATGTGCAGCTTTAGCGCTGCCGAGGCGTCTTCCTCTTCGGGCCAGAACATCGCCAAGCGCTCTTCCTGATAGCCCGACACCGAGGCTGCAAAGAACTGGACGAACGCGTTGTCGAGCAGGTAAGCGATCACCGGCACCGGTAGGTCGTTACGCACCTCGCCGTTCGCGCGTCCGTCCTCGACCAGGCGGCGGTAGAAACGAGCGCTCCCTTCCTCCATTTCCCTGGCCATCGGAACCAGGTCCGGGTCGCTGGTGTTTACGAGATCGCAGTAGATGCGCCACATGTGCGGCGCGGTTTCGATGGCTGCGCCGACGCGTGCATAGAGAAGGTGTAGGCGAGAGGGGAGCTCGTCGCTCTCGGCGAGCACGCTGTCAAAGGCCTCGTCGAGCAGGCCAGCGCCGGCCCGTAGCGTCTCCTTGTACAGGTCGAGCTTGGACTCGAAGTAGAGGTAGACCGCTCCCTTGGCGATGCCGGCGCGCTGGGCGACGTCGCTGACGTTGGCTCCATAGAAGCCCCGGCGAGCGAATTCCTCGGCGGCGATCGTAAATATCCGCTCGCGCTTGGACTCGTCAAGTTTCTCTAAGGCCGCTTTCGGCAAAGGGTTTTTCCTCGTCGCGGGCACTGACTGGGCGGTCAGTCAGTAGGAAGATACTGCATGGATGGCACTCCTGTCAAGCGACCGGCAGCGACGGCAGCGACGGGCAGGTTAGCGACCGGCAGGTTAGACGGTGCCGAAATTCTCCTGGTTCCAGCGGCTCCCTTCGTCGAGCATGGCCAGGTAGTTCTGCCTGGGGATGTAGTTGGCCGCGGTGTTACCGCTGCCCAGACAGTAGCCGGTGCCGGTGGCGGCGCAGGCTTCGAGGATCTGCCTGGTGCGTGCGCGTACCTGCTCTTCGGTGCCGCGGCTGAGCAAGTCCATGTCCACTCCGCCGAGGATGGAGATGCGGTCGCCCCAGCGACTGTAGGCCTCTTCTACGGGAAGGATCTTGTCCTCGTAGGAGTGCTTGGCGTCGATACCGACGTCGTCGATGAGGTCGTCCATCAGCTTATACATGTTGCCGCAGGAGTGGTAGATGAGCAGCTTCCCGGCGTCGTGTGCGACATCAGTGACGGCTTTGTAGTGCGGTACCATGTAGCGCCGGATCACGGTCGGGGAGACCAGCGTTCCGCTGAAGAAACCGAGGTCGTCGGACAGGAAAACCATATCGACGTTGTCGATTTCACACACCTGCTCTGTGGTGGCTGTGACCAACCCGCCGACTCGCTGGCAGATGGCTTCCACCAGGTCGGGGTCATCGGCTAGCGCGTAGGAAAATTGCTCGAGCCCCATGAGCCACGAGCTGGCCTCGAAGATGCCGCCGTACAAGAAGGCGGCGACCTTCATTCCGTCGGGCACGACCGAGCCCACGTATTCCAGCGCCATATGGGAGAGCTCTTCGGCCTTCGGCCACGGGTAGCGCTCGAAATCCTCCCAGTTCTGGATGGGCCCCTTGCTCTCGTTTTGCCAGTAACGCTTGCCATCGGGCCAGTTCTGCGATCCGGCGCTGTCCGGCGCCTCCTGGAATGCCCGCTCCAGGCTGAAGCCCGTGACCATGAATACGTAGTCGTAGCCGAGCTTGCGGCAGAACTCGACGTACATGTCCATCGACTTGAGCAGCCCCGGCAACTCTTCCTCAGGAAGCTCGAGGAGCGGCTCTTCGATGTACTTGTGGAGGTTTACCGGGAACTTTTCCTCCAGGACCGCCTCGACCATCCCCGGGTCGGCAAAAAGCTCGAAGAAAGGCACGGGTCCCGGCGGGCCTTGGCGCAGGATGGTTCGGCGGAAGTTCTCGAAGTTCGGCTCGTGCTGCATGCTCCGTTCCCCTAGGCGTCCGAGATACCTGCCAGCTGCCGCGCCAGCGTGGCTGCGGAGGAGGCATCGGGCGCGTAGCCGTCGGCACCGATCTGTTCGCGGTATTCGTCGGTCACGGGCGCTCCACCCACCATTACACGCACGCCCTCACCGAGTTCGGAGGCGCGAAGCGCGGCCACGGTCGCTTCCATGGCCGGAAGGGTGGTGCTCAGGAGAGCAGACAGCCCCACCAGCTTGGCGCCGCTATCGCGGGCGGCCTCGACAAACTGTTGCGGCGCAACGTCGGCGCCCAGATCCACCACCTCGAAGCCGCATCCGCGCAGCATGATCGCGACGAGGTTCTTGCCAATGTCGTGCATGTCGCCCTGGACGGTGCCCATGACGACCGTACCGGCCGGCTTATAGTCGCTTCCTTCGAGCTTCGGCGTCAGTATCTCCAGGGCGGCCGACATCGCCCGGGCCGCGAGCAATAGCTCGGGCACGAAGTACTCTCCTTCGGAAAACAGGTTGCCCACCTTCTCCATCCCGGGGATGAGGGCGTCCCCCAGGATGCTCGTGGCTGGGGTGCCATCGTCGAGAGTCTCGCGGACGCCGTCGGCAGTCCCCTTCGCGTCACCTTCGATGAGCCGTTGCGTTATCGTCTGTAGGTCCACGTCTTTCCTCCACTAGAGTTCGGCGTTGCCGGCGGCCGCGATTATGGCCTCCAGGTGGGGTAGTGGCAAAGGGCCGAAGGGCTGTCGGCTAGCGCGGCCGACGCGGTACCGGCCCTTGTCGACAAGGTCAGGAAGGAGTGGCTGTCGAGCGGCTAGAAATCGCCGTTGCCGTTGCCGTTAGCGGCGCCCCACCACATATCCTTTATCGGGACGAGGACGAAGATCAGGAAGGTCGCGAAAAGCGCCGTGCGACTGAAGTGCTTGAACACCGCCCAGGCACCGGAGTGGTAGACGATCAGC
>PIVZ01001138.1 GCA_003354045.1 bacterium | reverse complement strand
GACATGGACCTCGACCTCGCCGTTGCGAATCGGTGGGGCCACACCGTCTCGGTGCTGCTCAACATTGGCTACGGCACATTTGCCCCCGATGTGACTTATGGCGCGGGCCAGTATCCGGCCTTCGTGGCGGTGGGCGATCTGGACGGCGACATGGACCTCGACCTCGCCGTCGCTAGTTCGAGCAGTGACAGCATCTCGGTGCTGCTGAATACCGGGGACGGGACGTTTGCCGCCGAGGTGCCGTACCGCGTCGGCCACGAGCCGGTGTCTGTGGCGGTTGGGGACCTGGACGGCGACCTGGACCTGGACCTCGCCGTCGCGAACTACTGGGACCACGGCGTCTCGGTGCTCATGAACCAGTGCCCCGAGTGCCCGGCCGACATCACCGGCGACGGGCTCGTCGATGACTTCGATCTGGTCGAGGTGCTCTCTCAGTGGGGTGGCACCGGCTCGGCGGACATCACCGGCGACGGTGTCATCGATACCCTCGACCTGCTCGAAGTACTGAGCGCGTGGGGGCCTTGCGAGTAATCGCGACTAACATTATACGGATCCCGTTTAGCCTTCATGCTCGGGTTCTAGCCGATCTACGTGGCAGATCGACCATAAGGCGGTTGCATGTGAAGAGGGCCACCGATCACAAGACTGCTTGAAACAAGGGTTCTAATGGTAGGTCCTCGCAGGCTGAATCCTGCTGGCTAGAGCATTTCCGTATCAGATGTAGCGGTATATCCGCAGTGTTCGTAGCGTTGACGCTGTCCCTTGCCGTGACCGCATCGAGCACCATCTGCATCGATTGCCACAACGCCTCCTTCGTGCGATACGCCAAACTCCGAAGCACTGCTTGATCTTGCTGAACACCATCTCGATCGGATTCAGGT
>PIVZ01000545.1 GCA_003354045.1 bacterium | reverse complement strand
TGCCTGCGGTTTCGCGCCTCGATCTCGGCCCGAATCTCGGCACCTGGCTCGGTCCGGGGTTCTTCAACGGACTGCTAACTCGCCCTGACGAGAAACCGTGGAACGCCGGCCCGCCGCCGAAACGATCGCAAGTCAGTACGTATATTGCATTGCCTCGCCTAGCTGCTTCATGCGTTGATGGAAACCGAGCCAATGGCAGGGATTGACAATATTCGCCAACCCGGTCAGCGTTGGTCTATGGCCTCATTGAACGTATCCATGCCGCAAGAGCTTCGAGAGTTTGTAAACCAGCGGACGAAAGAGGGGAAGTTCAGCACCCCAAGCGAGTACGTCCGAGAGCTCATCCGCAAGGACCAAGAGCAGGAGGCGGAAAGGCGACTCGAACGCCTTCTGTTGGAGGGGCTGGAAAGTGGAACTACGAGAGGCGATGTGAAGGAGCTGTTGCGCAAATTGCACGAGCGCGTGGACGAATTGGAAGGCGACCGGAAAGGGAGAGGTGGAGAGAAAGCTCGTTCGAACGCGCGCCGCCGAGCGTGATCTTGCCGAGCAGGTCGAGTACATCGCTCGCGATCGGCCTGCGGCGGCACGCCGGTACCTGCTTGCCCTAGAGAATGCGTTCGACCGTATGCTCGAGATGCCGGAGGCGGGAGCAACACGCGCGTTTCAAGATCCGAGGCTCGAAGGCATTCGCATGTGGCCGGTCCCGGGGTTCCCGCGATTTCTGATCTTCTATCGAGTACAGCAGGGCGAAGTCGAGGTCATTCGCATTCTTCACGGTGCGCGCAACATTGCCCGCATCTTGGGGGACGAGCATTGAGGCGCTGCCAACCGGTTCGGTAGCCGCTCCCGCCGCGAATCACGCGCCGCCGGCTATTGGGGGGAAGATGCTCAGCGTGCAGCCGTCTTCGAGTTGACGGTCGAGGTCTCTCTCGTGGACGCCGTCAACGAGGGTCATCAGTCTGGACTCGGTTGGAATGCCGAGCTTGGTGAGAATGTCTACGATGGAAGCGCCGTCGTGGATGTCGATGTTGACGCTTGCTCGGCCGCTGCCGGAGGGGAGGTACTTTCTCAGGCTCGCAAAGAGTCGAACCTCGACGGTCACGGTGCCTTTCCCATTCGCGCAAGCTTTATCGGTGGGCGTGCCAGATAGCCTCCGAGAGCGTCGCCGAACAGGCGTTCTCCGCGGGCCACCCGATCTTCCCATCCCGTGCAATCGCGGCCGCTGTTGATCAGCGAGCCCAGGACGCCGATGTCGTCGCAAGCGTTCCACAGTACGCCGCCCAGGCATCGGCCCTCGGAGAAGAGGAGCCTCCGCGATACTCCGCGCCGGCGATCGCTGTAATGTCTTACGGCGACAGTGCCGTTCCCGTGTTTTGCCGCTTCACCTTCGCGGATCAGACCGACCGACCCGAGAGTGTGGCCGAACAGCGTGGTCACATTGCGGTTGAGGCCGCCGGCCCACTCGGCGTCAGCGCCAACCATGTTCAAGGCGGCCACGCGGCCCTGCTCGCACGCGTTCGTCCAGGTGCCGTAACAGACCTTCTCTCCGGTCACGCAGTGAGTGGCCTGGGCGACATCGCCGGCAGCGAACACGCCGGGCACCGAAGTCTGCATGGATTCGTCCACTACGATGCCGTAGTCGGTCTTGATGTTATTGCCGCGAGCCAGCTCGACGTTGGGTTTGGTGCCTTTACCGACGATGATCAAATCGGCCGACAGCGGCCTGCCCGGGCTGATATTGACGACCAGCCGCGAAGCAGGCCGGCTGGACTTGCCTCGCGCTTCGATGCCGGAGACCCCGACTCCCTTGACGACGCGAATGCCGCGGGCGCGAAGAACCTTCTCCGCAAGCGAAGCGGTCTTCGCGTCGGCCAGTTGAGAGAAGATCGCTTTGGAGCGAACCAGTAGGGTGATCTTCAGACCGCGATCGGCCAGCGCTGTCATGGTCTGCAGGCAGACGGGTCCTCCGCCGAGGAACACGGCCTGCGGTACGCGAGAGCCGGAGAGCCGTTCCTCCACGTGTCGCATGATCGCCGTCGCATCGTCGAGGTCACGCAGACAGAAAACCCCGGGGAGGTCCATTCCCGGAACGTCCGGACGCTCCGCAGTCGCGCCGGTGGCGATCAATAGCCGATCGAAAGAGACACGCTTGCTGCGGCCGCCCTTGAATGCATCCTCCGTTATCACCTGCCTGCGCTTCGTGTCGATGGAGATCGCGCGCCGGCCGGTAAGCGGTCGAACGCCCATCTCCTCGTACCAGTTCGGCCCATGCAGTGGCACGCCGTCGAGGGTCATCTTGCCCGAGAGCAGGTAGGTGAGAAGGATCCGCGAGTAGGGCGGATGCTGCTCGGCCGCAATCAAGGTGACAGCGGACTTGCGGTCACGTGAACGGATGGCCTGGATGGCGGCCAGACCTGCTGCGCTGTTTCCGATGACGACGAGACGCGCCATCAAAGACCGAGCGAGGCAAGCTTCTTCTTCGTCGGTTTGCCCTTGGCATCCCAGCCGCGCAGCCGGTAGTACTCCGGAAGCATCTTGTCGAGCGGCACGGTCATGCCCTTTGCCGGACCGGCGGGCATCGCCTCCTTCAACATACGCTTGGGCAGGTTGTCGTCCTTGCCTGTGAATCCCGCCTCCATGTTGAAGACTCGCTCGAGATTCCATATGCGGTCGCCTGCCAGCATCACCTCTTCGAGCGCGTAGTCGAAGCCCGTGGCTGCGCTGAGCAGGTTCTGCAACTCGGGGACACCGACGGCAAACGTGGTGAACAGGCACAGGCCCGCAGAGTCCAGCGCCGCAGTGAGGTTCTGCACGCCGATGTTGACCTCGGCCTTGCCATCTGGCGTGCGTGGATCCATGGCCGGCGGGCCGCCGAGCAGCTCGGGACCGACCATGTAGCCGCGCACATGACAGGCGCCGCGGTTGGAGGTTGCATACTGGAGACCCATTCCCACCGCGCCGCGCGGATCGTAGGCCGGGAACTCCTGCTTCTTCACGCCCATGAACAGGTCCGGTCGCCCGAACTTCTCCGCTACACGGGCGGCGCCTTCGGCCAGCACTGCGCCGAAGCCGCGCCGGTAGCCGATGTCGCTCATGATATCGACCAGGGCCTCGGCGTTACCGAACTCCAGCTTGCATCCCGCCTGATCCTCGCTGAGCGCGCCCTGCTCGTAAAGCTCCATCGCGCACGCAACGGTCGCACCGGCGCTAATCGGATCCATGCCGAGCTCGTTGCAGATGTAGTTGGCCTTGGTTGCCGCGGCCAGGTCGCTCACTCCGGAGTCGGCGCCCAACGACCAGACGGCCTCGTACTCCGGCCCCTCGCCGCTGCCGGCGAACTTGCCGTCCCTGACCTCGGTAACGCGTCCGCAACCGATCGGGCAGGCAACGCAGGCGCGATTTCGCACGAGGATGGTCTCGGCGATCGTCTCACCACTGATCTGCTCGGCCGCTTCGAACTGCCCTGTCTGGAAGTTGCGAGTAGGGAGCGCGCCGCTCTCGTTGATGATGTTGACCATCGAGGCGGTCCCGAGTCGCGGCATTGAGGTCAAGGCGGACGGCGGAGGGAGCTTGAACGAACCGAAGCAACGCACTATCTCTCTGATGAAGGGGATGATGATTGGAAATATCAA
>PIVZ01000544.1 GCA_003354045.1 bacterium | reverse complement strand
GCGCCGAGCGTGGCCGGGCTGTTGCGCAGGCTCTTTGTCTCGGAGCTCTTTCACCAAACTGATGGTGCGCCGATGGATTCTCTCGCGCATCACCAGTTACCCGCCGTCGGGCGACGCAACGCGGTGGTCTTTCTGACCCAGTGGCGAGACTCCAGTGGCAAGGCCGGCAGCTACGACGCCGCGGCCGCGGCCGTGTCCGCAGAGCAGAATGTGGGCGAAGCCCTGGCGACGCTCGACCTCGAGACCATCAAGGATGTCTGCACCTTCTGGGAGGCCGAAAAGCGCGTCGTCTCTAGTCTGAAGGAGCGGTTGGTGGGGGAGACACGGTCGGTGGATGTGGAATCCGTGGCGGCTCTCGTCAGCGAGCGGAAGGCGGGGCACTGGTTGTCCGGGCCGGGGAGCAACGCTGTGGAGCGGCGGGCCATCGCAGAAGCCTATGACGCCATCGTGGCGGCAGCGGAGCTCTTCGCCCTGCACACGGAGCATCGGAACTCCCTGACTTTTGAGTCCCCTGGAGACTTGCTAGCGGCCTACCAGAAGGACCTCTCCCGATTCGACCGGCTCTACCGGCGCTTCTGCACCCAAGCCAAGCCGGCACTCTTCCAAGGGTGGGACTTGCTCAAGCCCCTGGCGGCAGAGGTCGAGCGGGTTTACGACCAGGGCTTCGTGCAGCCACTGGGAGTCGAGTGGAGCCGTCTGCTCGATGAGGGGTTTCTGGGCAAATGGTCTCTTGAGGAGCTGCCTGCCCAGCAGAACTTCTATGCGAGGAACATCCGCCCGCACCTTGCCGAGTCGGAGAGAAAAAGAGCCTTCGTCATCATCAGCGACGCTTTCCGCTACGAGGCGGCCAAGGAGCTGACGGAGTCGCTCAACGGGCGCTATCGGATGAACGCCCAGCTCTCAGCAATGCTGGGCGTACTACCGTCCTATACCGCGCTCGGCATGGCGAGCCTCTTGCCCCACAGGACGCTCGCCTACAGCGACAAGGGCGAAGTTTTGGTAGATGGCAAGTCCGTCGCGGGCACCGAGGCGCGCAGCAAGCAGCTTGCGACCGTGCGAGGAATGGCTTGCCAGGCGCAGGATCTGCGCGTCATGAAGCTCGAGGAGGCGCGTGAGTTCACTCAGGGCAAGCGGGTGGTCTACATTTACCACAACGTCATCGACGCCCGAGGCGACAGTGCCTCCACGGAAGGCGAGACCTTCGAGGCCGTCTCCGATTGCATTGACGAGTTGGTGGAACTGGTCCAGTTCTGCGTGAACAAGCTGAACGCGGCCAAGGTCTGGCTCACGGCGGATCACGGCTTCCTCTTCCAGCAGCAAGCGCCAGGCTTGACCGACAAGAGCGAGCTGAGCCACAAGCCGGCGCATGCGATGAAGGTCAAGAAGCGATACGTCATTGACCACGACCTGGGAGCGGCGCCCGAAGCTCACCACGGCATCATCGATGCGACCGCTGTGGCAGAGGGTGGGGTGGAATTCTGGGTGCCTCGCGCTGCCAACTGCTTCTACTTCACGGGGGGAGCGCGCTTCGTTCACGGGGGCGCGATGCCCCAGGAGGTGGTCGTACCGCTCGTGACGGTCACCCAGCTGCGAGGCAAGCAGAAAGAAAGCTCCCGCAGCGAGAAGGTCTCAGTGCAGGTGCTCGGAACTAATCACAAGATCACGACGCCTAAGTACCGCTTCGAGCTCATTCAAACTGAGGCGGTGGGCGAACGGAGAAAACCCCTCACGCTGCGTGCCGCGGTCTACGAGGGCGCCCGTGCGGTCACTTCGGTGGAGACCGTCACGTTAGACAGCACGTCGGACAGCATCGAGGAGCGCAAGAAGACACTTCGCTTCGAGCTTCGCACCGGAACCTACGACAAGACCACCCCGTACCGACTGGTGCTGCGCGACATCGAGACCGACGCCGAGGTGCAATCGGTGCCGGTTGTGATCGATAGGAGCTTTGATGATGACTTCTGAGAGCCAGGAAATGGCGAGCGGCGACCTGGACTCGCTGCTGAACGAGCACTTCGCGGGAAAGATCGTTCGCAAGGACCTCACCAAACTGGTGAAGGAGGGCGCGAACGTCCCGGTGTTCGTTCTGGAGTACCTGTTAGGGAACTACTGCTCGTCCCAGGACGAGGAGATCGTGGAGGAGGGGCTCCAGACGGTGAAGCGTGTCCTCGCGGAGAACTTCGTGCGCCCTGACGAGGCTGAGAAGGTCAAGTCTCTGATCCGAGAGAAGGGGACCTACAAGGTCATCGACAAGGTGACCGTCGAGCTCAACGAGAAGCGTGATGTGTATGAGGCGCAGCTGTTCAGCCTGGGCATCAAGGGGGTCGTCGTCCCCACTGCGACCGTCAAGCAGTACGAGAAGCTCCTGGTGGGCGGCATCTGGGCGCTGGTGACTCTGGAGTATTTCTTCGAGGAGGGGCAGAAGACCTCCCCGTTCACGGTACGGCAACTTAAGCCCATTCAGATGCCGAACATGGACATGGACGAGCTGCGGGAGGGCCGCAAGCAGTTCAACGCAGAGCAGTGGCTCGACGTGCTACTCAGATCATCAGGCATGGAGCCAACGAACCTAGAGCCGCGGGTCAAGTGGCACTTGCTGGCGCGGATGATTCCGTTCGTCGAGAACAACTTTAACGTCTGTGAACTGGGGCCTCGCGGTACGGGCAAGAGCCATATCTACAAGGAGGTGAGTCCGAACAGTATTCTGATTTCGGGTGGGCAGACCACGGTCGCGAATCTTTTCTACAACCTGGCGCGCCGACAGGTCGGCCTGGTGGGCGTGTGGGATGTGGTGGCCTTCGATGAAGTGGCCGGCATTCACTTCAAGGATCACGATGGCGTCCAGATCATGAAGGATTACATGGCGTCTGGATCCTTCGTGCGTGGCCGAGGCTCGATCAACGCCTCTGCGTCGATGGTGTTCGTTGGCAATATAGACAACGTCAAGACGCTCCTCAAGACCAGCCATCTGCTGTCGCCCTTCCCGGAAACGATGATCGACGCGGCTTTTTTCGATCGCTTCCACGCCTACATTCCTGGGTGGGAGATCCCGAAAATGCGGCCCGAGTTCTTTACGAACCAATATGGCTTCATCGTAGACTACTTGGCTGAGTTCTTCCGAGAGATGCGCAAGCACAACTTCGGAGATGCCATCAACAAGTACTTCCGGCTTGGCCATGACCTCAACCAGCGAGACACCATCGCCGTGAAGCATACGGTGTCGGGGCTTCTCAAGCTGCTCTATCCGCACGAGGAGTACGACAAGGAGGCGGTCCGGGAATGTCTCGAGTACGCGCTTGAGGCCAGGCGGCGCATGAAGGAGCAGCTCAAGCGCATCGGTGGCATGGAATTCTACGACGTGCATTTGAGCTACATCGACGTGGAGACGAGCGAAGAGAAGATCGTCCGC
This sequence comes from bacterium, assembly GCA_003354045.1. GTDB lineage: Bacteria > Desulfobacterota > Binatia > UBA1149 > CAITLU01 > PIVZ01. Next base: position 223 of record PIVZ01000544.1, on the reverse strand, counting down.
GTCAAGGAGCAGGGTGGCGACTCGTTGATCCCCGACGACCCGCTGAACCCCGGTTGCCTCTACACCGTCGGTCGAGGCAGCGGCGGGCATCTAGGCTTGTACCGATTGGAAACGCAGGTCACCGCCGGAAACGGACAGTTGAAGCTCTCGGGCTTCGGGTCTAACGCGGCGGCGAAGGAGTCGGTAAAGGTCGGCTTCGACTACTTCCGCGCGAACGCCTCGC
>PIVZ01001137.1 GCA_003354045.1 bacterium | reverse complement strand
CCAGCGGACCGCCTGTTGGGCGAGTTCTTGATCCTGCGGCACCATGCTTGTGGTTCGAGCCAGGACGAATGCGGCGAATCCGCCGGGCTCGTCACCGGCTTGCGCACGAAACAGCATCAAGGTTTCCCGGTAGCCGTCCCTATCGCCGACCAACAGCCGCGAGCAGGCAAGCTCGAGCCAGGTTTCGCTCTTGGCGGCAGGTTCAGCTTCGTAACGGGCATAGGCTGCGGCGGATTCCGGCCAACGGCTTTCGAGTGCAAGGCTGCGTGCCCGCGCGAGCCAGAGCTCCGGCTCCCCAGGCAGACGTCGCTGCAGGGCCTCAAAGAGCGGCTGGTGACGGCAGAGTTCCAGGAGCAGTTTGGCTCGGTCCGAATTCCATTCCGTCTGTAAGTCGAGGTCGCCAAGAACGGCAACGTAGTCTTCGGCGGCGCGGTCCCAGCACTGCAGATCGAGGTTGAGGTCGGCACGCGTACGGACCAGCTCGGGGTCTTGGGGGCCGGCTTCCATCGCCCGGGAGAGGATTTCGAGAAACGCCTCGCCGGGATCACAGGTCCCGAGCATAACGTGAACCCCTTCCGTGCCGCCCGTGTTTTCGCAATGGACGGCCAGCGTGTTTCGCCCCGGCTCGAGCGCGGCATCAGCCGCATCGTTGCACGACACGCATTGATACTTGTAATCACCGATCCAGGCAGCTCGAGCTGCCTCGACTCCGTTGAGAAAGATCGTGACGTTGTCGTCAGCGTGGACGAGGAAGGACAGCTCGCCAGTGAAATCGGCCGGTAACAGAAACTCCTTGCGGAGCCAGATCTGCCCTTCCGGCCATTTCGGGTCACTAGCCTTCTTCTCAAAAAGCTCCTGCCACTCGGGTGCGATGAAGCATTCGA
>PIVZ01000543.1 GCA_003354045.1 bacterium | reverse complement strand
GGATGTTAACCTCGCCCACATGGGCTCCGGAGTATTGCTTATCGACGTGACTGCCATGACTGCTGGTTTCGGAGCGGAAGGGTTGTTCGCCCACCGAGGTGAGAATGTGACGGAAGGCCCCACCCTCGCCGGCATCCTCGGCATCGAGCTCGTTCTCGAGCTGTCTCGCCGTGGCCTCGAGCCGGTAGAGAGCCTCGGCGGTCACCTCCCGCGGCGTACCCTGCGGCATGGTCAGCATCGCCACGACGTTGTCGGCCTCGACCTGCGGGAAGAACGTCATCCCTATCCACCCGTTGAGCGCCATGACGAGGGTCACCAGAACGAGGCTGGCGGCCACACTCAGGGTCAGGTATCGCCACTCGAGCGCACTCTCGAGCAAAGGGCGGTAGACGCGCTGGATAAAGCCGTCAAGCCCGATGGTGAACCTCCCCTGCACCTTCTTCCAGGTACCCGAGACGCCGTTGGTGTAGACGCGGCGGCTCGCGACGACGTGCTTCAGGTGCGAGGGCAGAATCAGCTGCGACTCGACCAGAGAGAACATCAGCGCCGGGATCACCGATAGCGGGAAGGTGCGCATGATCTTGCCGGTAGCGCCGGGCAGGAACAGCATCGGCAGGAAGGCGGCCACAGTGGTGAGCACGCCGAAGATTACGGGGATGGCGACTTCCTGCGCGCCCTGGATCACCGCATCGAGGCCGTCGAGCCCCTCTTCTTTCTTCGTGTAGACGTTCTCGCCGATAATGATGGCATCGTCGACGACGACGCCGAGCACGAGGATGAAGCAGAACAGCGAGAGGACGCTTATCGAGACCCCCAGCGCCGGCATCAACCACAGCACCCCGAGAAACGAAATCGGGATGCTCATCGTCACCCATACCGCCAGACGGAACTGCAGAAAGAGCGCCAGCGTCAGGAAGACGAGAAACAGACCCTGGCGGCCGTTTCTGAGCAGGGTGTCCAAGCGCGCGCGCAGGAGGCGACTCTGGTCGGCCCACACCGTGAGCTGGATGCCCTCGGGCAGCCGCCGGTTGGCTTGCTCCACGTAGCGCCTTACGGCCGCGGCGATCCCGAGGGCGCTCTGCTGGCCGACGCGGAAGACCTGTACCATGACGGCAGGCTTGCCGTCGAAGCGAGCGCTTTGGTCGGTCTCCGCAAAGCCGTCCACCACGCTGGCCACGTCGGCCAAACGCAGGCGTGTGCCGTCGGGACGGGTGAGCAGCACCAGCTCCTCGAAATCGGCACCGCGGTACGCCTGGCCCTTGGTTCTGAGCAGGATCTCGCCGGCCTGGCTGCGCACCGAACCGCCGGGTAGATCGAGTGAGGAGCGGCGTACGGCGGCGGCAACTTGATCGAAGGTCAGCCCGTAACTGCGCAGGGCCTGCTCGGAGACCTCGATCGAGATCTCGTAGGGCCGGGCGATGGCCAGCTCTATCTGGGTTATCTCGGAGAGCGCAGAGAGCTCGTCGCGCACCTGTTCGCCGATGTGCTTGAGCGTGACCTCGTCGGTCTCCCCGTTGATGGCAATGTTCAAGACGAGATGGCGGACGACGACCTCACCGACCACCGGCTGCTCGGCCTCATCCGGAAAGGTATCGATGGAGTCTACCCGTGACTTCACGTCATCGAGCAGTTCGCGGGTGTCAGTGCCCTGCAAGGCCTCGACGACAACCACTCCGGCGCCCTCCGACGCAGTAGAGGTAATCTTCTTTACACCCTCGATGCCGGCGATTTTTTCCTCGACGCGAACGTTGATCGATTCTTCGACCTCCTCGGGCGAGGAGCCGGGATAGGGCACGGCGACGCTCACCAAGCCGGTGCTGAACTCGGGGAACACCTCCTGCTTGATGCCCGGGGCGGTGAGCAGTCCGCCGACGATGATCACCACCATCAGCAGATTGGCCGCCACGCCGTTGGCGGCGAACCATGCAATGACTCGCTTCACGAGAGCTTCCGTACCCCCTGCGCGTTGTCCGACTCAGGAGCGGCGACGCGAACGCGCATGCCGTCCACCGCCACGTCGAGACGCGAGACGCAGACACGGTCACCGTCACGCAGCCCGCTGGAGACGATCACGTTCTCGCGATCGAAGCGCAGCACCTCGATCTCGCGAAAACGCAACCGGTCTTCTTCGTCCACGACCAGCACGCGAGATCGTCCGCGCATGGCAACGCGCGGCACCACGGTGACGCCTTCGGCGGTGCGGCCGAGGATCTCGGCATCGACGAACATACCCACGGCGAAGGGCGGCCGTCCGGGAACGTCGATGCGGTCGTAGGGCCGCTCCACCTGGGCCACGGCATGAACCATGCGACTGGACGGATCGAGCTCTCCTTCGGTGCGCACCACGCGTCCGCTCCAGGTGTGTGTGCGCCCGGCAAAGCTCGCCTTGAAGCGAACCTCCGGGCCTGGAGAGGCCTCCGATCGATTGTCGAGCGGCAACTCGAGGTAGGCGAGCTGGTCATCCGGCAACGGCAGGCGCACCTCGGCAACATCTACCGCATAGACCGTCGCCACCGGCACTCCAGCCACGACGTACTGCCCCGCATCCACTCGTTCGCTGCGCACACGGCCGGCAAAGGGCGCGCGCACGGCGGTGCGCTCCAAGTTGAGGCGGGCCTGGTCGAGCATCGCGCGCGCGGCGGCCAGCCGAGCACGCGCCTCGGCAAGCTGCGGCTCGCGCACGACCAGCGGCGGGGCCTCCCCCTGGCCGAGACTCTCCCATTCGCGCCGGGCCACTGCCGCCTCGGCTTTCTCGCGCTCGACGAGAACCTCTGCCTGGGCGACGTCGGCGTCCGCGCGGCGTACGGCCAGCTCGTAATCACGCGGATCGATCTCGAGCATGAGCTCGCCTGACTCGAAGAAGCCGCCTGCGGTAAGCGCAGGCGATATCTCCACGATGCGTCCCGAGACCTCGGGCACCAGTTCTATCTCGGTGCGCGGGGCAACAGTGCCCTGAGTGTGGACCACCAAAGGAATGTCCTCGCGCTCAACGGCAAGCACGCGTACCAGCGGGGCCGGCGTCTCGCGCACCTGCTGCTCCGCCTGCGGACGCGCCACCACCAAAACCATTGCAATGCATACGGCGACGGCCAGCACTGCTACAGGTAGGATTGTTTTCAGTCGGTTTCTCACGATGCTTGATCCTTTTGTGAGTAGACCTCACTGCGGTCGGCAGCGGGGGGGAGGCCGGGTTGCTGCGCGTCTGTCTCTGGTCGAGAAGCCCGAGCCGCAGAATCATTCGCCTCGCCAGCGCCTGCCGGCCCGCGTGGGGCCGAGCCGTCGAAGCCTCCGCCAAGCGCGAGGTAGAGATCTACCCGCGACTCCAGCCGCGCACGCCTCACCTCTATCCACGAGCTCTCGGCCACCAGCGCGCCGCGCTGGGATTCGAGGACGGTCACGTAGGCCTCCAGGCCGCGGAGGTAGCGCTGCTCGGCCAGGTTACGGGCCGCTTTCGACTGGCCGGCCGCCTCCGCCAGGTGCCCCTCACGGGCCGCCAGCAGTTGGTCCGCGGCAAGCGCCGTCTCGACCTCGGCGTAGGCCCCTAGCACCGAAGCGGCATATCGAGCCCGGGCCTCGTCGCGGCTGGCAGTAGCGGCATCAACTCCGGCGCGCAGCTTTCCGCCCTGCAAGACT
>PIVZ01000037.1 GCA_003354045.1 bacterium | reverse complement strand
TAATCTTCAGCCACACTACAATTAGCAGTGATTGCTTTTAAATGACCGATATGAAACATTAAGACCGACATAAATAAGTTGCCTACCAGAGCTCCTGAAGTCAATATCCTAGGATCTTTAGGTCGCGTGGAAAGTGTCTGGGAGCCGCGCAGTTGCCCCGCTCGACGGGCCCGGTTAGCCTTCCGGAGCGCGCTGCTGGCAGGCTCGCTAACGCAGCGCATCATCCAGTATGCAGAGACTAGCTGGGCTCGACGTCGGAGACAAACGCATCGGCGTTGCCGTGAGCGACGGCATCGGCCTGACGGCCCAGGGCCTCGGCACCGTCGAGCGGCGCTCCCGTAAGGCTGACGTGGCCGCCATTCTCGCCCTGATCGAAGGCTATGAAGTGGCCGGCTTCGTGGCCGGGCTGCCGCTCAAGATGGACGGAAGCGAGGGCGAGCAGGTCGACCGGGTGCGCCATTTCTGCGGCCATCTGGCCAACGATACGGGGCTGCCGGTGACCTTCCAGGACGAGCGGCTCACCTCGGTGGCCAGCGAGCGTCTGCTGGTCGAGGCCGGCGTGCGCAGGGCCAAACGGAAGCAGGTGCGCGACAAAATGGCCGCCGTTCTCATCCTGCAGGCCCACCTCGACGGGGGAGCCGGGAGTGCCGTCCCCTCGTGAAAGCGGCCGTTCTCGCAGTCTGCACCGCGCTGGTGATCGCCGCCGGGGCTGGCGCCTATCTCTACTGGCAGGCCGCCGAGCCCGTAAACATCGATCCCGAGGTGACCGTAGACGTGCCGCCGGGCGCCACCCCGCGCCGGGTCGCTTCGCTCCTGCAGGAAAAAGGCGTCGTGCGAAGCCGTCGGCTGCTGGTCACCCTGGCGCGCATCAAGGGGATGGACCGAAAGATTCGCCACGGTAGCCATAGCTTCTCGGGGCCGATGGACGTCCACCAAGTTCTCGCCGAGCTAGTGAGCAGCCCCAAGCCCACGATCAGGCTGACCATCCCTGAGGGCCTCACCTACAGGGAGATCGCCGCCTTGATCGAAAGTAAGGACCTGGCCCCCGCGGCAGACTACGAGAAAGCCGTGTGTGCACCGGCCTTTCTTGCCCGCACCGGTGCTTCTGCCGAGGCCAATTGCGCCGAGGGGCACCTTTTCCCCGACACCTACAACCTTGCCCCGGGGATGAGCGCCGCTGAAATCGCCGACCTGCAGCTGCGCGGCTTCCGCGACGCGCTCGGTCCGGCGCTGGCCGAAGCCGTGGCCCGGCTCGAGTCGGCAGATGCGACCGCGGCCGCCGAGGAGCGCAACCGTATACTCACGCTGGCCTCCATCATCGAGAAGGAGACAGGTCGCGGGGAGGAACGCACGCTGATCGCCGCCGTGCTGCATAACCGCCTGCGCCGCGGTATGCAGCTACAGACCGACCCGACGGTGATCTATGGGCTGCTGGCGGCCGGCAAACCCTGGGACGGCAATCTCACGCGAGCCCACCTGGAGGAACCGGGGCCGTACAACACCTACACCATCGCGGCGCTGCCGCCGGGACCGATCTGTAACCCAGGGCGCGCAAGTGTCGAGGCAGCCGTCCGGCCGGCTGACAACGACTACCTGTACTTCGTCGCCCGTGGCGACGGTTCTCACGAATTTTCACGCACTTACGCCGACCACCGCCGAGCCGTCCGTAAATATCAGCTCCGTTGACTTGAGTTTCGCTCTCTTTTCGCCTACCGTGGGTTAGGCCGTGCGACCGGAGCCTGCCTGCGTATGCAGACGGGCCCGCGCGAAGAATCACTGGCCAGCAACCGCAGGCAAGCAACCGCAGGCAAGCAACCGCAGGCAAGGAACCGCAGGCGAACTAGTCGAATTCCACGATTTCAGGGGTGAGGAGGCATTCATGACGACGCTCACGAAGAGGCAGCGGGAGGTTCTCGACTTCATCGAGGATATGATCCAGGAGAAAGGCTACGCGCCAACGCTTGAAGAGATTGGTGCTCGCTTCGACCTTCGCTCAATGGCGACGGTTCACAAGCACGTATCGAACCTCGAGGCCAAGGGCCTCATTCGCCGCCAGTGGAACCACAGCCGGTCGATCGAGATAGTCGAACAAAATCCTCCGGCACGCGCGGTCGAGCTACCGCTGTTAGGGGTGGTGGCGGCCGGTCACCCGATAGAGGCCATCGAAGGCAGCGACACCATCGAGGTTCCGGAAAGCTTCGTACGGCGCCGAGACACCTACGTGCTCAAAGTGAGCGGCGACTCGATGATCGAAGAAGGTATCCTCGATGGAGACCACATAGTCGTCGAGGAGAACCCCCTGCCGCGTGACGGAGAGATGGTCGTTGCCAGCATCGACGGCGAGGCGACCGTAAAGCGTTTCTTCCGCGAGAACAGCGGGGCGGTCCGCTTGCAGCCGGCCAACCCCGACTTCGAACCGCTCATCGTACGCGACCGCGACCTCATGATCCGCGGGTCCGTGGTCGCGGTGTTGCGCAAGTACATCTGACGAAGCGCGGGTAGACGTCTACCCGCTAGAACAAATTCCGGGACCTGCCGGGCGCCTTTCCCGCGGCGCCCGGCTCCTTTATGTTCGCCGTCGTGTTCGCCCGGTTGCCCATGGATCTGTCCGTCTACGTTCACCTGCCCTACTGCCTCGCGAGGTGCCATTACTGCGACTTCAATACCTATGCGGTGAGCGCCGTTCCGCAATCGCGCTACCTCTCGGCCCTCATTGCCGAGGCACGCCGAGCGGCCAAGCAACCGGCCTGGCGGGGACGGCCGCTGGGCACCGTTTTTCTCGGTGGCGGCACGCCTTCGTTGTTCTCGCCGAGGGCAATCGGCGAGCTTCTCGAGGCGCTCGACTCGGCCTTCGGCATCGCCGCCCACGCTGAGATAACGATGGAGGCCAATCCGGGCGCCATCGAGGGCTCGGCCGAAGAACGCCTGCGTGGCTTCCGGGATGCCGGTGTCAATCGCCTGAGCCTCGGAGTGCAGTCGCTTAGCTCCCGCAATCTCGAAGCCCTCGGGCGCATCCACTCTGTAGAAGACTGCACGTCGGCCATCGGCGCCGCGCGTGCGGCCGGGTTCGACAACCTCTCGTGCGATTTGATCTTCGCCGTGCCCGGGCAAACGCTCGCCGACTGGCAGGCCGATCTCGACGCTCTGATCTCCCTTGCCCCCGACCACGTCTCTACCTACAACCTCACCTACGAGGAGGGCACGCCGATCACCGAGCTGAAACGAAGGGGGACGATCGAGGCGGTCGGGGAGGAAACCGAGCTGGATATGTTCGCGTGCGCGCGGCGAACTCTCGATAGCGCCGGCTACCGGCATTACGAGGTCTCGAACTTCGCGCGACCCGGACGCGAGTGCCGACACAACCTGACGTACTGGACCTGGCGCGACTATCTCGGCCTCGGCGCCGGCGCTCACGGTTTTGCGGTCTCTGATACCGGTGCTGGAACTCGCGCAGCCTCGGCCCGCGGCACCGAGACCCTGGCGGCCCCGACTGTGCGCGCTCACGACGGCGTCGATGTCGGTCCCGGTCCCGGTCCCGGCCCCGGCCCCGGGAAGACCGGCGTCTGGGGAAAACGCTACGCAAACGAGCGTAACCCCGAGCGCTACATGGCGGACGCGGGTACAGGCAGCCATGACAGCGAGGAAACGCTCGACCGCGAGATGGCGACCTCCGAGTATCTGATGCTCGCACTTCGCCTTACCGAAGGCTTCGCCGAGGAGGACTTTCGCGGGCGTTTCGGAATTCCCTTGCAGGAGGCCGCACCGCGGCTCGATGAGCTGTGCAGGGAAGACCTGCTGGTGCGCAGCGACGGTCGCGTACACCTGAGCGAGCGTGGACTGCCGCTGGCCGACACCGTAACCGCGCGGCTTGCAGCCGGCTGACCCGGACTATTCATGAATCACTCGGCGCCGACCGTCATTGCAGACTGTTCGACGAAACGTCTGGGCGGACTTCGCGTGGGTCCCCGCTGGCGGCGAGTACTGGCGCTAGCATTCTTCGCGCTGGCGCTGACGTGTCAGGGGTGTAGCGAGCCGGGCACCGAGGGAGCTACCCCGGCCGGAACGCCCACCGCACGGCCCGCTACGGTGGTCTTGATCATCGTGGACACATTGCGCGCCGATCATCTGGGACTGCACGGCTACGAGCGGCCGACCTCGCCGCAGCTGGACGATTGGGCCGCCGCCGGCCGCGTCTTCGACGACGCGTGGGCGAGCTCGTCCTGGACCCTGCCCGCCTTCGGCTCGATCTATACGGGCCATCTTGCCGCCCGCCACGGGGCCGGGCTCATTCCCAGGAACCGCGGGCCCAACCCGAAGCCGCTCGGGCTCGACCGCAAAGCCCGCACCTTGGCCGAGATCCTCGCGAGCAACGGCTACGAGACCGGCGCGGTAATGAACAATCCTTTTCTCGCCCGCGAGTTCGGCGTGGCCGCCGGCTTCGGTACCTACGACTACGTCGCTGGCAACAACAGAAATATCCGCCGGGCGGACGAAGTGGTAACGCGCTCGCTCGAGTGGCTCGACCGGCACACGGAGAAGCCTGCCTTCCTGGTGGTTCACTTCTTCGATCCGCACATGGACTACGATCCTCCGCCGTCCGTGCGTGGAACTTTTACCGGCAAGATTTCTTCCGAGCTGAGCCTGCCCATCGAGCACATGGAGTGGCTGCGGCGCCATGGCAAAGAGTTGAGTGAAGCCGACCGTGCCTTCGTCAATGCCGCCTACGACGAAGAACTCCTGGCCGTAGACCACGCCACCGGCCGCCTGCTCGGCGGACTGCAGGAACGTGGCGTCCTCGAGACCGGTATCGTCGTCTATACCTCCGACCACGGAGAAGAGATCTTCGACCACGACGGCTTCGAGCACGGCCACGCGATGTGGCAAGAGCTGCTGCACGTGCCTTTGATATTCTGGGGCAAGGGCATCGAGGCGGGGCGTGAGGCCGGGCCGGTATCACACGTCGATATCATGCCCACGCTGCTCGAGGCACTTGGCGTCGCGCCCGAGCCCGATCTCGAAGGTATCTCGCTGGTCGGCAACCTACGGCGCGGCGAGGAGATCGCCAAGCGTAGGCTCTACGCAGAGGGCAATCTCTACGGCACGCAAAGGATCGCCGTCCTGGACTGGCCGCACAAGCTCATCTTCGAGCAAGACAGCCCGCTGGCCTCACGGCTCTACAACCTGGTGGATGACGCCGCCGAGAGCCGCAACCTGGCCGGCCGGCAGATGGACTACACCAAAGGGCTGCTCCGTGAAGCACTGGCCCGCATAGAGAAGGCCGCGGGCAAGCGAAGCCGGCAAGATGAAGTGAAGCTGGAAGACGAGACCCGCGAGCGCCTCAAGAGCCTCGGCTACATTCAGTAGCTCGCCGACATTGCCGGCGCAGGCAGCTTCTCTGCACGGGGTCAGCCGTCGAAGATCGGCAGTACGCGGGCGTTGGCGAGAAGGGGGGCCCCGGCGTCCTTCTCGGAGAGGATCGTCCCTTCGAGCGGCCAGTCGATGGCGAGTGCGGGATCGTTCCACAATATGGCCTGCTCGCATTCCCGCGCGTAGTAGTCGGTGCAGCCGTAGCAGACGTCGGCCTCGGGGCTGAGCACACAGAAGCCGTGGGCGAAGCCGGCCGGCACCCAGATCTGTCTGTGGTTCTCGGCCGACAGCTCGACACTCATCCACTCGCCGAAGGTCGGAGAGCCGCGCCTTACGTCCAAGGCCACGTCGAAGATGGCGCCACTTGCCGCCCACACCAGCTTGCCCTGCGGTCGCGGCTCCTGGTAGTGGAGCCCACGCAACGTGCCGCGCGCAGAGTGGGAGTGGTTGAGCTGCACCATGCGCCCGACTCCGTGCTCGGCGTAGCGCTCTTCCTGGAAGGTCTCGAGGAAGTAACCGCGCGAGTCGCCGAACACACGTGGCTCGAAGACGAGCACGCCCGGCAGCGTCGTCTCTTCTACTTTCACGCCTTCCACGTTCACGGCCTGCCGGTGCTCGAGCGGGCCACCTCCAGGAGGTAGTCGCCATAGCCGCCACCGGCCGCATGGCCGGCTTTCTCGAGGGCGGCGGCATCGATGAAGCCCATGTGGAAGGCCACCTCTTCGAGACAGGCGACCTTGTATCCCTGGCGCTCTTCGATGGTCTGGATGAAATTGGCGGCCTGCAGCAGCGCCGAGTAGGTACCGGTGTCGAGCCACGCGATGCCGCGGCCGAGCACCTCGACGTTGAGCCGGCCCTGGTCGAGGTAGGCCATGTTGACGTCGGTTATCTCGAGCTCACCGCGCGCGGATGGCTTCAAGTTCGCGGCGATCTCCACGACGTCGTTGTCGTAGAAGTAAAGGCCCGTGACGGCGTAGTTGGATTTCGGTGCCGAGGGCTTTTCCTCCAGTGAGATCGCGCGGCCGTCGCTGTCGAACTCGGCCACCCCATAGCGCTCGGGGTCGCTTACCGGATAGGCGAACACGGTGGCCCCCTGCCCGCGTGCGGCCGCCTGCCGCAGGGAGTCGTCGAGGCCGTGCCCGAAGAAGATATTGTCGCCGAGGATCAAGGCCACCGGATCGTTGCCGACAAAGTCGCGGCCTATGATGAAGGCCTGGGCCAGGCCTTCCGGCGCCGGCTGCATCTCGTATCTGAGTGTCATGCCGAGCTCGGTCCCGTCGCCGAGCAGACGGCTGAAGGCGTCCTGGTCCTCGGGGGTGGTAATGATCAGCACGTCGCGAATCCCCGCCATCATCAGCGTGGAGAGCGGGTAGAAGACCATCGGCTTGTCGTAGATCGGCATCAGCTGCTTGGAGACCACACGCGTGAGGGGGTGGAGTCGCGAGCCGCTGCCGCCGGCCAGTATTATGCCTTTGCTCGTTGGCATGCCGGCAAACCTAGCAAAGGACGAAGGGCGTGGCCAAGCCCCGCTAGCGGCCCGTCTCCAGCCACCAGTCTATGGTGCAGCGTAGGCCTTCCTCGAAGGATACCCGGGGCTCGAAGCCGAGCAGCTCGCGCGCCCTGGTTATATCCACGCAGCGGCGCGGCTGGCCGTCGGGTTTGCTCGCGTCCCAGCGTAGCTCGCCGTGGAAGTCGCAGAAGCCGGCGATCGCCGTGGCCAGCTCGTGGATGGTGATCTCGCGGCCGCTCCCGAGGTTCACCGGCTCGGGGCTCTCCAGACGCTCGGCCGCCAGGACGATCCCCTCGGCGGCGTCATCGACGTAGAGAAAATCGCGCGAGACCTTGCCGCTGCCCCAGCACTCGACGTGCCCCGCGCCGCTTTCCCTGGCTTCGCAGCATTTGCGGATGAGCGAGGGAATGACGTGCGAGCTGCGCGGCTCGAAGTTGTCGCCCGGGCCGAAGAGATTGACCGGCATCACGTAGGCCGAGCGAAAGCCGTATTGCTCGTAGTAGGCCTGGAGCATGACGAGAATCGCCTTCTTGGCCACGCCGTAGGGAGCGTTGGTCTCCTCCGGGTAGCCGTTCCACAGGTCCTCCTCGCGAAATGGCACGGGAGTGATCTTCGGATAGGAGCAGATCGTTCCGACCTGCACCATCTTCTCGACGCCGCTGCTGCGCGCTTCTTCGACGAGGTGCAGGCCCATGGCCATGTTGGTGTAGAAGAAGCGGCCGGGGTTCTCGGCGTTGGCGCCGATGCCGCCCACCTCTCCGGCCAGGTTGATGATGACGTCGGGACGCATGTCGTCGAACATGCGGCGGACCGCGTCGGAATCGGTGAGGTCGTAATCGTGGCTGCGGGGGACCAGTACGGCCTTGGCGCCGCGCTGCTCGAGCTTGCGACACACGGCGCCTCCCAGGAAACCGGCGCCTCCCGTCAATACTACGCGCCTTCGCGCCCAGTCGTCTATCACTTCACCCGTCGCTTCTTTCCGTTGTCGGATCGCGGTGCGGCCTTCTCGTCCGCGGCCGCGGCCATGTCGTCGTCCACCATCATCTGCACGAGATCGCGGAAGCCCACGCGCGGCTGCCAGCCGAGCTTCTCTCGCGCCTTGGACGGATCGCCAATGAGCGACTCGACCTCGGCAGGGCGCTGGTAGCCGGCATCTATCTCGACGAGCCCCTGCCAGTCGAGACCGACGTGGCTGAAAGCTTCATCGAGGAACTCGCGCACCGAATGTGTCTCGCCGGTGGCGATCACGAAATCGTCGGGCTCGTCTTGCTGGAGCATCAGCCACATCGCTTCCACGTACTCGCCGGCAAAGCCCCAGTCGCGCGTGGCGTCGAGGTTGCCGAGGTAGAGCTTCTCTTGCAGGCCGTGCTTGATGCGCGCCGCGGCCCGCGTGATCTTGCGGGTCACGAAGGTCTCGCCGCGGCGCGGGGATTCATGATTGAAGAGGATGCCGTTGCAGGCGAACAAGCCGTAGGCCTCGCGGTAGTTGATCGTCTGCCAGTAGGAGTAGACCTTGGCGCAGGCATACGGGCTGCGCGGATGGAAGGGGGTGGTCTCCGTCTGCGGGCTCTCGACGGCCATACCGTACATTTCGCTCGAGGATGCCTGGTAGAAACGCGCCGGCTTTCGCATGCACCTTATGGCCTCGAGCACGTTGAGGGTTCCCAGGGCATCTACCTCGACGCTGAAGACCGGCTGGTCGAAGGAAACCTTTACGTGGGATTGCGCCGCGAGGTTGTAGACCTCATCGGGCTCCATCTCGCCGAGCAGGCCGGTCAGGTGGCTGCCGTCGGTAACGTCGCCGTAGTGCAGGTAGAGGGCGGCGCCGCCCTCGTGGACGTCATGGTAGATGTGGTCGATTCGCGCCGTCGAGAAGGTGCTGCTGCGACGGATGAGGCCGTGGACTTCGTAGCCTTTCGCTAGAAGAAGCTCGGCGAGATAGGACCCGTCCTGGCCGGTTATGCCGGTTACGAAAGCGCGTTTTGCCACTCCCGGTGTTTACACGAAACGTCTCGGGATTGGGAACCTTGCGGGTATCGGAAGTCCAAGGAGTCCGGGTCTCAGTCTCGGTTGCCGGCGGCGCCGCGGCCGAAGGTGAGTTGTTTGATGACCTGGGCGAGGAAGCGTGGGTTGAGGTAGAGGTAGCGCCGCCACAGACGGTGTGGCTCTGTGGCCAGTCGAAACAGCCACTCGAGACCGAGGTCCTGCAAGAAACGCGGTGCGCGCTTCTTGTGCCCGGCCATGAAGTCGAAGGCAGCACCGACACCGATCATCACGGCCGAGACCGAGTCGCGGTGCTCGTACATCCACTTCTCTTGCTTGGGGCATCCTATGCCGACGAACAGGATGCGGGCGCCGGAGTCGGCCACTTCACGGACGACGCGGGCGTCTTCTTCTTCGGTGAGCGGACGAAACGGCGGACACCAGTGATAGACAATGTCGAGAGCCGGGAAGCGCCCTCGGAGCTCGCGGAGCAAGTCGTCCATGACCCCGGGGGTTCCGCCGTATAACCCGACCGGGACGCCTGCCGCGGCCGCGGCGGCGCACAGACTCGGCATCAGCTCCGGGCCGCAAACGCGGGTCGCGTGGGGGACGCCCAGCAATCGCTGCGCCCACGCCAGTGGCATTCCGTCGGCCGTGACCAGGTCTGCCTCCTCGACCACCGGGCGAAACTCGGGATGGTCGTGAGCCTCCATGACCATCTGCACCGTGGCCGTACATACGTAGGCCGGCTTGCCCGCGCTGGCCCATGCGAGCATGCGCGCAGTGGCATCCTCGCAGGTGGTGGCGTCGATGCGCATGCCGACCACCCGTGCGGAGGCAAGGGCGGTATCGCTATGAAGCGGTTTGTCCATGTGGTGGGTCAGACGGCCTGCGGCGGCATGAAGATAACGTGCGCCGTCACGGCGCCGCGCAGTCTGTTGAGTATGCCCGCAGCCTGCGGACATACTCAAGCGCGACGGTGCTCTTGGCTCTGGCCGCGCAGACCGGCCGTGCAGATTCGTCCACGATCGAGCCGGAGAGGTGCTCCTGACGTCCACCCAGGGCCGAGCATCAGCCAGCCCCGCCTACTCGATGCAGCTAGCCGCCGCGCACGAACTCCTGATAGACGCGATCCGCCCGGTCTCGGAGCGGGGCCAGCTCGGGCGACTCGAGCTCCACTCTCAGGCGCCGCTGCAGCGGCTCGCGCTCCGCGGAGGGACGGGCCACCTGCATCTCGCGGACCTCAGGCAGACCCGAGTCTTCCAGCTCCATCTGCTCGACCATCTTCATGGCCCGCTGCTCGTTATCGGCCGTCGGCTCGAGGACGGCGAAGTCGGTCCCGAAACGCGCGTTGAGTCGCCGTGTGGGCTCGCCGAAGTCGGAAGTAACCTCCTCGAAGCGAGCCACCTCGAAGCGGTCGCGGTAGGGCAACAGCGTCTCGTAGTAGCGGACGTAGTCGCGCAGCACGCGGCTGTGGGTCAGGTAGGGGGCGCGGATCATCAAGGAGACGGCCGCATCCACCGGCACACGGACGAGCACCATGGTCGGAATGCCCCAGCGAACGGCCAAGATGACCTGCGCCGGCGCATGGGTATGGCGCGCAATCTCGAGAGGTCGCGGCTGCGCCAACTTGAAGGCAGCCACTGCGAAGGTGTTGCCCGTGCGCGGGTAGCCTTCGATGACAATATCCGTGTCCCGGGTCACTCCGAGCCGCCCGAGTCCACGCAGGCCCAGCTGTATTTTGAACGGCCCGGGGTAGAGATCGAGCAAGGTGCGCAGGTCGTGCTTGAGACGCAATAGACCTGTGCTTGCGGTTTCCATCCTCCAAGTGCTCCGAGGGCAGGGTTGCACGACTCGGCCCTGTTCGGAAATCGCGCCGCCTGGATCGCAAACAATCGCGCCGCCTGGATCGCCAACCCCTCCTCGACGACCGACCGTCGCGCAACCTCGGCAAGCAGGCGACTCAGCGAATGTGGAACAACCGGAATGTGATCCACGTCATATAGAAACGTCATTCTGCGCAAATAAACTTCGCCATCACCGCGAATTTCCTGGACAAGAAGGCGGAAAATCGTTTACAGTAACTCCCGAGGTTAGGTGACGCTCGATCCATCCGGTTCGAACGGTTGCGGCCTCACTCTTGCTGTCTCGGACTTCCCCGTCCGTTCAAAGCGATACCCTTGCACCTCACGCGCCAAGCGATGAGGCGGGGGTGCGTGTTGTCGAAGACCGTCGAGGGTCTGTACACTAGTCCCTCGTCCGGGTCGCCGATGGCGTGCACCTTCGTCAGCATTCCCGGCCGAGAGCCCCCGACCGAGAGCCCCCGACCGGGGAATGCCACACCGAGAGGATGACTGCGATGTCAGACCTGTACTCCCCTGTCCGCCTTCTCTGCCGATATGCACTACCCGGCATCGCGTACGTCTTGATTGCGCTGGCTGCGTCTTCTCGGACTGCAACCGCAGCGGTCTTCTGCGGCGACTCGATCATCACCGAAAATGCTGCCGAGCAGTGTGACGATGGGAATACCGTCTCGGGAGACGGCTGCACTGCCAGTTGCGGGGATGAGTACTGCGGCGACGGTGTCGTGAACGATTCGGGTGCGGAGCAGTGCGACGATGGCAATCGGGTCGCGGGAGATGGCTGCAATGAGCAATGCGCGCTCGAGTCCTGTCCGACCGCGCCCTTTATCCAGCTAAGCCTTGGCTCGCATCGTAGTTGCGGAATTCTGGCAAACGGCAAGGTCGAATGCTGGGGAAATTTCTGGCCTTCCACTCTGCCGATCGGAACCTTCGCCCAGATCAGCGCCTGCTACTACCACGCCTGTGGAGTCCGAACGACAGGCGAGGTCGAGTGCTGGGGACTTGGTCGGTCTGGCGTGACCGACCTGCCGACCGACCTGTTCAGGCAGGTGAGCACCGGGAGCGGCCATACCTGCGGCATAAGGATGAACGGTGAAGTCGAGTGCTGGGGAAGTAACAGAGTCGGCCAGTCCATACCGCCAGAGGGAGTTTTCACAAGGCTCACTGCCGGCTTCCGTCATACCTGTGGAATAAGAGAGGGAGGTGAGGTCGAGTGCTGGGGTGACAACGACAGCGGCCAGTCGATCCCGCCGGCCGGCACCTTCGTGCAACTGAGCGCCGGCCACAGTCACACTTGCGGGCTAAGAGAGGGAGGCGAAGTCGAATGCTGGGGTGGGGCGGGCTACGCGAACGCTGCAACACCGCCGGGCGCCTTCACACAGATCAGTTCTTATTGGAGCCGTACCTGCGGCGTTCGAACGAGCGGCGAGGTCGAATGCTGGGGAAACGGCTCAACTCAACAGCAAATTGCGTCGCCTGCGGGTATCTTCGAGCAGGTCAGCGTGGGCTCGACGCACATCTGCGGCATTCGACCGCACGGCTGGGTCGAGTGCTGGGGATCGAACGAGAGGGGCGAATCCATGCCGCCAGGCGGCGATTTCGTACAGGTCGCCCCCAACGATGTTCGCGGGTGCGCACTTCGTGCGAACGGTCGGCCAACGTGCTGGGGGTCCTATCGTCGCGACGGCATACGCAGGCAGTACTCGCTACCGGAATCGATACAGGCGGTGTTTCAGCGCGTAGTACAAGGCTACACGCACGCGTGCGGCCTGCGACTCGATGGTGAGGTCGAGTGCTGGGGATCCGACACCTACGGGGAATCTTCGCCGCCACCCGGGCCCTTCACGGGCTTGGCAGCAGGCATGGAGCGCACCTGTGGCCTTCTTTCGACTGGCGAGGTCGAATGCTGGGGAGCATGGGAAGTCGCGACGCCGCCCGGCCTTTTCACCCAGGTCAGTGTGGGACACGAGCACGCATGTGGCGTTCGCATTGACGGTGGACTCGAGTGCTGGGGATCGGACACCTACGGCCGGGCGTCTCCCCCTGCCGGCATCTTCGAGTCGGTAAGCGCCGGAGCCTCGCACACCTGCGGCGTTCTCTCGAGCGGCCAGCTCGAGTGCTGGGGACAGAACAGGTGCGGTGAGAGCTCTGCACCTGAGGGCGTCTTCACACTGGTCAGCGCCGGAGGCTTGCATACTTGCGGTCTTCGACCTGGCGGCCGAGTCCAGTGCTGGGGAGACGGCTGGGGATACGGTGACGGCTTGGACCTGTTGTCACCCGTCGGCGTCTTTGTCGATCTGAAGGCGAGCCCCACCACTCGCGTCACCTGTGGCGTCCGAGCCACCGGCGGTCTCCACTGCTGGGGCGGTCTTTACGTCGCCCACATCCCGGCAAGCAGCGAAGTGTGCAGCCCTGAAGTGTGCGGAGACGGGATCGTCGATGACACTCTGCGCGAGCAATGCGACGACGGCAACGACTCCTACGAGGACGCTTGCCTGGCTGGATGCATCGCCGCACGCTGCGGGGATGGCTACGTGCACGCCGGTGTCGAGGAGTGCGACCACGGGGGCAACGAAGTCTTCGAGGGCTGCCTGGAGGACTGCACGTTCACTTACTGCGGCGACGGCCACGTGCTCCCTGGGGTCGAAGAGTGCGACGACCGTAACTGGATCTCGGGAGACGGCTGCACCCGGGATTGTATGATCGAGTTCTGCGGCGACGGAGCCGTCAACGACGCGGGGGCCGAAGCGTGCGACGACGGCAACCGGGTCTCGGGAGACGGCTGCAGTGCCGGCTGTGTGGTCGAATTCTGCGGTGACGGGATCACGAACGACACGGACGAGGAGTGCGACGACGCTAACGATTCCAACGAGGATGCCTGCCTCGTCGGATGTGTCGCCGCCCACTGTGGAGACGGCTTTGTGCACGCCGGCGTCGAGCAGTGCGACGATGGCAACGATCATACTATCGGTGGCTGTTGGCACGATTGCACGTTGCCCGGCTGCGGCGATGGCTACGTGCAGCCGGAGACCGAAGAGTGCGACGACGGTAACACCGCCGACGGCGATTTCTGCACGTCGTCGTGCGAAACTACAGTTTGGTGTGGCGATGCAGACGGTGACGGTAATATCTTTACGACGGATGCGCTCAGGATCCTCGTGCGCGCGGTGGGCTTGGACGTTCCTTGCCCTGATTGGACCTGCGACCTCGACGCAAACGGATCCATCACAACGAACGACGCACTGATCGCGCTCAAGACCGCAGTTGGTCTGGCTGCCGGTGCCAGTTGCACGGAGGTCAGATCGGTTGTCTTCAGGCTGACCGACGACGTGCTGCTCGGCGCGCTTCAGATCGTGATCGACTACTCCGACTCGACGGCGCGGTTTGGAGGATCCGAAGTCGAGCCCGACTGTGCCGTTCTTGCTCCCGAAACTTTCATGGTCGGGCGAAATGACGAGGCTGCCCAGGAGCTTGTGATGGGCCTGATATCCTTGAAAGGATTTCAGGGCCCGCTGAACTTCGCGAGCTGCCGGCTATACGGCGTCGGCGACATGCCGGCAAACCCATGGACAATCACCGTCGTCGACGCTTCGACGCCCGACACGGTTTACGTGACAGACGGGGTCCATGTGGAAGCGATTTGGTACTGAGCGATGAGCGACCGCCGACAGGGTCGTGGCGCGACTGTCTGCGTGACCGTGGGTGCGTGCGGCTATAGACACAGCCATGGACGTGGCTGTCGATACCGCGACGCGGGCAGTCAAACGAACTAGACCGGGTCCACCAGGGCGAGGATCTTGGCCGTTGTTTCTTCGATAACCTCTGCGGGAGCACTACATAGCCTCGCGGCTCTGCGGGCCCGCCAATCGAGGCTTTTGATCTGATCGCAAAGAACTGCGCCTTCGGCTTCGAGGCCCGGTGGGAGTTCTACCTCGAAGGGATAGCCCTTTATCTGTGAGGTGATCGGGCAGAAAAGCGCCAACCCTACTTTGCGGTTGTAGGTCTTCGGCGAGACCACCAGCGCCGGCCGGCGACCGGCCTGCTCGTGGCCGGCTTGCGGAGTGAAACGAAGCCAAACGATGTCGCCGCGTTCGGGAGTGTAGGAAGCAGCCACTACCACACCTCACGGCCGCGGGGTTTGCCGGCGTCCACCTCGCCGTGGATGTTCTTCGAGCTCACGCGCCTCAGCAGATCACTCAGCCGGTATCTGCGGCGTCGGACCGGCTTGACCACCAGGTCGCCGTCTCGGACCGAGACATCGACCGTCGATCCTGCCTCGACGCCGGCTTCCTCCGCCAGCGATTTCGGGATGCGCAGCCCGAGGCTGTTCCCCCATTTCTGGACTTTGGTGTTCATGGAATTCAATAGGGATATACATTGAATATACATCGGAGATATCGCGCTGTCTACGGGTAGTTACCCGCGGGGAGGGAGGGAGGCTCGACGGACTTCTAGTTGCGCTTCGTGGTTCGGCATACCTCTGGTCGCGCGTGGTAGTTCGGCGGACGTCTCGTCGCACGTGGTGGTTTCGCAGACGTCTCGTCGCGCGTGCGCGGTGGCCGCCGGCGACTAGTGGCTCGCCGGCGACGCGGTGACATAGACATCCCCCTTGAGGTGCAAGAGCGGCTCGAAACCACTGCGCAGGCCGAGCTTCCAGTAGACACCATCTGGCGCGCGGCCTTGGACCTCGATCCGATGTTCGTGGATGCCGTGTTGGTGGTGCTCGCCGCACACCGAGATGCGATTCTCTTGCTCG
>PIVZ01001136.1 GCA_003354045.1 bacterium | reverse complement strand
TCGATGCCGCCCGCGAGGTGGGCCCGGCGCTTTTCTACAGCCTGGTCATCATAACGGTGAGCTTCCTGCCGGTGTTCGCGCTCGGTCAGGAATCGGGGCGGCTTTTCCGTCCGCTGGCCTACACCAAGACCTTTGCCATGGGATTCGCGGCCATACTGGCGATCACCGTCATCCCCGTACTGATGGCGATTTTCGTGCGCGGGCGCATCCCGTCGGAGAACGTAAACCCGCTCAACAGGTTCTTCATGAAGGTCTACCGCCCGGTCATTCACGTGGTGCTGGCCAGGCGGCGGGCGACCCTTGCGTGGGCGCTCGGCGTCGTCGTACTGACCTTACTGCCGCTTTTCGGACTAAGGGGCGTCACTGAGCGAGTCGGCCCTACTCTCGATCACTGGCAACGACCCGAGGCAGCACTGCCGCTTAGAAGAATATCTGGTGTGGCATCGGCCGCGCTTGCCTGGGCCGGGGAGATCTTCCCCGGGCTCGGCAGCGAGTTCATGCCGCCTTTGGACGAGGGCGATCTCCTCTATATGCCGACGACGGATCCAGGGATAAGCATTACCAAGGCGCGCGAGATCCTTCAGCAGACCGACCGGTTGATTGCCACCTTCCCGGAGGTCCATCATGTGTTCGGCAAGATAGGGCGGGCCGAGACGGCGACCGATCCCGCGCCGCTGAGCATGCTCGAGACCACAGTCATGCTCGAGCAGGACAAGAGCCGTTGGCGAACGGTCGGCATCGAGAGGTTCTTCTCAGGTTGGCCCGCGCCGCTGCGCGACTTGCTTGCCAAGCTTTGGCCCCTGGAGCGCGCGATCACGATCGATGAGCTCGTATACGGCTACGAGAGCCCGGCCGGCCGGCGGGTGCCGGGGATGAACGACGTGG
>PIVZ01000036.1 GCA_003354045.1 bacterium | reverse complement strand
TCTCGCCGCTCAGGTGCAAGCGCTACGGACGACGATCGCGAACGCGCCGATCGTCGAAGGGGCCGCTGCGACTGTATTGCACGAACGATGGACGACCGCCCTTGCCGCGCTGGTCTCGCGGTCACCGGCCGCGTTCGCAGGCACGGACCTCGACCTCGTCGCGATCCGTGAGCGCATGGAACGCCTCATCGCGAAGGTCGAATCCCTCGTCGGGGAAGAAGCCCCCGTCGCAGCGACGGACAAGTCTCCCACCGAACTGCTCGCGGAGCGGCTGCGATCGGCACTCGAGAGCAATGCGATGGGTGTTCGTCCCGACGAGGTCAAGTGGCGCGCCGCCGCCAAAGCCGTCGAAGAAGCGCAGGCGGCGTGGCGGCGACTCGCATGGCTGCCCGGCGAGACCATGGGTCTGCTCGAGAACAGGTTCGAGGCGGCCTGCAGGCGCGTGATGGATGAGGTGAAGCGGCACGTCGGTGCCTTGGTGCATAACTCCGATCAAGGTTGAGGGTTCGCTTGGCTGTTGTGCCTCGTCAATATCTCATCGGCGCGAGTTGTTCCTGTCGGAGCCGTTGCGTGGTCGCACTCGGATCCGGAGAAGTGTCTCCGTGATGAAGCCGACGGCGGCGTAGCCAAGAACGAACGGAACGGCGACGAGCCAGGCGACCATTACAATAGGCCAGAGGGCGAGCCAGACCAGCCACTCCGCAAAGATCTGCGGTCTCGGCTCGCTGTCGTGACTGTATTCGAGGATGCGGCGCCCGTGTTGCTGGATGCCGCTGGCAGTGTTCCTCGCCGAGTTGGATTGTCGCGGTCGCCTCAAGCAGCCTCTCGCCACACGTATCGATGATGCAGCCCGCCGACGCGCGGTAACGCCACGATCTTTGCATGAGGTGACGGCCTCGGCGTCACTGGCCTCCGGTCCGGGGTGTCTCTCTCAAGCCCCAAGTGGCAACGATCTTCGTGGTAGTAACGAAGAAACGAATTGACGAGCTCGACAAGATGCCGTTGGCTGAGAACTACTACGTGGTCGAGCAGCTCTCGGCGTAGGGTCCCGACCCAACGTTCGGCGAGAGGATTTTGCCAAGGACTCCGGTAGGCCGTGCGGTTGGGCTCCATGCCCAATGCGGTCACACACTCCACGACTGCAGGGCAGAAGATCGAGTCCCGGTCGAAGATGAGATGTCGGGGCGCGGCCTCAAACGGGAAAGCCTCGCGGAGCTGCTGTATGACCCACTGTGCCGTCGGATGGTAGGTCGCATTGAAGTGCAGGATGTGGCGTCGGTCGTGGTGGACGACAAAGAAGCCGTACAGAACGTTCATCGTTGCTGTCGGCACCGTAAAGAAATCCATCCCAGCAATGGCGGCCTTGTGGTTGCGCAAGAAGGCGACCCAGCGGCGCACGACATCGGGGTCGGGATTGCGCTCGCGCAGACGACGGAGGTAGCGGGAGACTGTGGTCTCGGAAACCACAAGGCCGAACTTCTGGAGTTCGCCGAGGATCCGAGGGGCGCCCCAGTGGTTTTCTCGGACCATCCGGCTAATCAGATCGCGGATCTCGGCATCGACTCGCGGACGGCCGGGACGCCCACGCCGTTTCGAGATTTTCGTCCAGTAGCGGCGAAATCGCCGGCGCTGCCAGTCCACCACCGTCTCCGGCTTCACGACTACCAGCCGGCTGGCCCACCTCGGCCATGACCTGCGCAGCGCGACCCAGAAGGCCCGGTCGGCGTCATGCAGCTTGGGCTTGCGCCTACCCAAGTTCAACGCGGCGACCTGCTGCCGCAAGGCGAGATTCTCGAGGACCAGCTCGTCCCTGGACTTGCATACCGCTCGGATCAGCTGGACCAACACGGTGAGGAAGAGAATGAAGGCGCGCCACATAGAGGCAGGAGTCTGACGTCAAAGCCGCGCCGTCGCCACCCGGCCGGCTCGCT
Organism: bacterium; assembly: GCA_003354045.1. GTDB lineage: Bacteria > Desulfobacterota > Binatia > UBA1149 > CAITLU01 > PIVZ01. Next base: position 13,580 of record PIVZ01000036.1, on the reverse strand, counting down.
GCCGAGACCTGCTTCGGGGCCTCCCATGCGCTGGTTCGGCAGTTGCGCTAAGTGCCTGATTCTCAAGCCCGATGGGATATTGACGACCCACAACCCTTCAGCCACTCGAGTCTGCGACCGATTTTCTCGGGCTGCCTCACTCTTGGCGCTTGTTGCGTGGTGCGCAACAAGCTATGTTGTGCCGTGTGGTCAAATCGTTTCGGCACAAGGGGCTTCAGCGGTTCTACGAGCGGGGTACGACTTCAGGGATCCAGCGTAAACACGCCAAGCGTCTCCGGCTGCAACTGGCTGCTTTGGATACGGCTCAAGTGGTTGAGGACATGAACATCCCAGGCTTTAGGCTTCACCCTCTCAAAGGGAAGATGAAGGGACGGTGGAGCATTTCGGTGAGCGGAAACTGGCGACTGACGTTCGAGTTCGAGAACGGTGATGCGCACATATTGGATTACGAGGACTACCACTGATGGCTATGCACAACCCTCCTCATCCGGGCGAGTTTATTCGGGACATTTACATCGAGCCCTTTGGTCTTAGCGTCCGGTCGCTGGCGGCGAGCTTGGGAGTTGCACCGTCTACTCTCGCTCGCATTGTCGGGACACGTAGCGGCATTAGCCCGGAGATGGCGCTGCGGCTTTCGAGGGCCGTGGGGCGTTCGCCCGAGAGTTGGCTGGCGATGCAGCACAACTATGACCTCTGGTACGCACGCAAGACAGCCGATCTCTCAGCTGTTCGCAAGGTCCGTTTCAAGGCCGCGTAAGGAGGAGGATAGACCTTTTGAGCGCCCACCACCCATCAGGGGCCTGTGGCTGATAACGCGCGTTATGGTAACCGCGACCGCTCGTGGCGTCCGACACGGGGTCCTCGCTCCTACCTGACTCGCCGCACAATCGCCGAATCCCTGGAAAGTGCTCACCACAGCGAATGAACGCACTCCGCTTACCGCGAAAACTGAACGACGAACCCGTCGCCGCTCATCTTGGGCGCGAGCTCGCGCTGCGAGCCCATCCGCTTTGGGAAGGCGGCGATGTGTCCGCCGTTCGGGTTGAAGTCGGCGAGGATGTGGAAGAGGCCCTGAGGGGCGCCCGCGCTTCCGGACGAATCGTTCGAGGCTTCGAAGGCGCCGAAAGGGCGCTTGCCGCAAACCAGCTGGGGCTCAAACTCGCCGATCAAAAGACCGGCGTGGAACGCGGTGCCCGCGTGTCGCGATTGATCGTGCTGGCCGACGATGGTTCGGAGCGATTCTACCGCAACGTGGAGTCGCTGTTGCGCAGGCACGCGCCTCGCGTTCTTGCTTTGCGCCTCAGTGCCAACGAAGACGCTGTGGGGCAACTGCTGTTCGGGCCCGACCAACGCGCACGGCTCCTCTTGGTCGAACACAAGGACGCCGTAACCCATGTGCTGTTGGCGCTAGCGAAACAATGGGCGAAGGAGCGACACGCGAACGATCCATAGCGCGGGGGTCGGGTAGACCAGGGAGGTCATCCTCCCCAGCCCCCCTCAGATCCGGACGTGCGAGTTCTATCTGTGCCGGCTACTTTTTTCGGCCGCCGCGAAATCATTGGACAAAATGGTGCCTTGTTGCACAACTCCGGTAGAGGTTGAGATGTCGCTTGGGCTCTACTCTCCTCATCCGATCATCTCGCCATCAGGCATCCCGAGCGCCATCATAGTGTTCAGAATCTTGCACCCGATCCTGGCCTCGACTCTCTGCGCCGCCAACCCTCTCGCTCGCATCGCTGAGCCCACGACGGCCTTGTAGCGATGGAACGTCGTCTCGACTTTGCTCCGTTTGCTATAGCCTGAGTCTATGTGCCACCTGCGTTTCCCGACGCGGGCTCGCGTCGACAAAATGGGACCGTCGATCTGCGCAACAAGCGATGCGACGCGCGATGAATCGCGGGTCCTTTTGCTCGTCAGCTCACAGGCGACGACTTCGCCCGTCTGCTCGTCGACACACAGATGAAGCTTGCGGTAGTCCCTACTCTTTGGCGGTCTGCGAAGCTGGCTAACATGAACTGCAAGACCACTGCTGTCGATCAAGATGTGGACCGGCGCCTTGTGTTCGTTCTCGTAGAAAGTGACCTTGCCGAGCTTCGCCTTGCGCCTCGATATCGTGGTGTGATCGGGCACCTCGTTGTCGAGATTCAGGAGATCCAGCAGCGATCGCAGAAAGCCCTCGGCCTGCCTGGACGCCAGACCAAACACCAGGCCCAGCGTAACAGCCGTCTCGATCGCATGATTCGAGTACTTGCGTTGACGGCCGGGCTTTCTCGTCTTCGATCTGGGAGCATCCCAATTCGCAAGCTTACCGTCGGTGAGCGAGATCCAGACGGTCAGGCTCCCACTGTCGCGTAGACCCGCCTCATACTCGCGCCAGTTCCTCACGCGATAGGCCTTCTTCACATACTTGCGCTGGCTGCGTTTGAAAACGCTCATGGGGAACCTCGAATCCGCGAGCAAAGGACAATTGTAGACCGACATCACGGGTTGTGCACCAAGGCATAACCACGCCGGTAGAGCAGATCACGAGCGCTTAACGTGAAGCCCTCGGCCGCTCCCGCGTACTCCGAGATATCCCGAGACTCGCCGTATGCGCCTCGCCTGAAGCGCTCGCCGATATCTTCGACGATGCAGGCCATTCGCCACGACTGGAAAGCAAGGTAGAAGTCGAGCGCCGATAAATCCCGCCCTGACCTTGCTGCGTAGCGCTCGATGAGTTCGTCCGCAGTGGGAAAGCCCGGGGCTGTCGACGGATCGTCCTCCGGCGGGAAGTCCCGATTCGCGTCGTGCCACCAGACCAGGTTGAAAGCCAGATCGGCTAGCGGATCGCCGAGGGTGCAGGTCTCCCAATCGAGAACCGCCTGTATCCTCCCTTCGCCATTCCAGAGACAGTTCCCGAGTCGGAAATCCGCGTGAACGATCGTGGGCGCGCCCGCATCCGGAATTCGAGCTTCGAGCGCTTCGCGGAGCTCACCAATAGGCGCCGAGTGGTAGGGTTTGTGCCAGGCCTTGGTCTGCCGGCGAATGTAGTCGACTTTCTGCCCGAGCTTACCGAGGCCGACCGAGTCGGGCTCGATAGCGTGCAGCTCCGCCATCACATCGACGAGGTCGAACCCTGCTGCCCGGCGACCGGTATCGTCAAGCTCACGTTCGGCCGTCTCGCGGCTGTCGAGCACGAAGCCCGGCACGAACTTCATCACGTAGAACTGCGCTCCCGTGACGGTGTCGTCCGAACAGAAGCCCGCGACCGCCGGCACCGGAACAGCAGTGTGCGCGAGCGCGAGCATCAGTCGGAACTCTCTCCCGACGTCGTGTGCGCTCTTCGAAAGGTGTTTGACCGGGGGGCGACGTAGCACGTAGCGGCTACCCGCCGCGTCCCTCACATTATAGGTCAAGTTCGACAGGCCGCCGGAAATCAGTCCGAACTCGAGCGGAGCCTCCGTCCCGGGTAAGTGCGATTCGAACCAGCGCGTTACCGCCTCGACGTCGATCCCGAGAAGCGTCTCACCGGCGAGCGTCGATTCAGGATCGCTCACGTCATTCACCTCGCACGAGATGCGCCAGGTACTCGGACATGCCGTACCCGACGCGATCGCCCATACGCCATTCAGTCATGCCCTCGGAGACTCGCGTCACCCAACCCGCGCGACGGTTGCGCAGTGGCGCCACGGAAAGCACCTTTCCGGTGATTTCGAGAACTTCGCCCCCGTCCTCGGGATGCACCCGTAGCTCGATGCGATCGTGAATCTGATCGGGGCCCACATAGTCCGTCTTCACTTCCAATCGGTGGATGTTCCGGAGGGGCGAGCCCTTTTCCCAGATGAAGCCTCGCACGCGATCGCCGTCTTCGGTCTCCATGCGAAGACCCATCAATCCGAAGTCATCGCCGAAGGTCATGATCTGCCACTGATACTGAGGTGCGTTCTGCCAGTAGCGCGGCCCCCAAGAGTGATCTCGCTGACCGAAACCATCGATCTCGTATCGCCGCCCATCGATCTCGATCAGTCCCGTCGCGCGTCCGAGTTGCTCGAAGTGGCCACGGGCGAACTCGTTCTCTGCGTCCGCAGAGACGTAGCTTCCGTCGGGCTGCCGAACACGCGGCTCGCCGCCCCATGCAGGAGAGAGTCCCTGCCACTCGATGTCGATCTCGGTGGCCACGAAGGGGTTGCTCTTGAAGGCCTTCGACGGGTCGCGCAGTTCGAGCGGGTCCTTCAACAGGCAGACTTTTCCGGAATAGGTGGCGCGATGTTCCTTCCAGGGCTCGACCACCTCGAAGCGGACCCCGCCCGCGTTGTGTGCACTGTTGTCTTCGATCCCGGGTCGCTTGTAGTTGAAGCCAATGCTCCCGTCCGGCTCATAGACCAGGATCGTCACCTCCGCGTATCCTTCGTTCACGCGATTTCCGATCCTTAGCCAGCCACCATGTCCGGGCGCATCCCGATGGAAGAAGTTGTAATAGGCACTCTCGTTGAAGTTCGAAGCATCCTCTACCGGATGCATGTAGTCGTCGTCGTCGAGAAGGATGACCTCGGGCTCGCTCTGTGTCTGGTTCATCGACGTTCTCCTTTTCTTCGGCTACTCGCTCGAATTCGTCAATGGGTCTTCAGCGAACGGTCACACGAACTCCACCAACAGTACGGCCTGCTCCGCAGCATCGCGAGCCAGGCGCTCGGCGAGCTCGCCAAAGCGCGCCTCGATCTCGTTGCGTTTCATCTTCATCGTCACGGTCATGAAACCGTTCTCGATGGTCCAGGGGTCCTTGCTGACAATGACGGCGCCGATGCGCGCGTGCTTCTCGACATCATGGTTGACTTGATCCACCACGGTGCGCAGATCCGCCTCGACCTTGTCTGGAGCTTCCTGCTGCGCCAGCGACGACATCACGCACACCATCACCGTTTTGGAGTAACCGCGACCCAGCAGGCACTGCTGCTCCACCGATTGACACTTGGCAAACTCACCTTCGATCGGCGAAGGTGCGACGAACTTGCCCTGTATGGTCTTGAAGTACTCCTTGACGCGGCCGGTAATGTAGTAGAAACCGTCTTCATCGATTCGCATCTTGTCGCCGGTGTGCACCCAGCCATCGACGAAGGTTTCGGCAGTTTCTTGCGGCATCTTGTAGTATCCGGGCGAGGTGCCTCCGGCTCGGACCAAGAGTTCGCCTTCCTCCGACAGTCGCGCCTCGACACCCGGAACCGGCTTGCCGATGGAACCAATGCGACGATCTTCGTTGGTCGAGAGCACACTGACATTACATTCGGTCTGGCCGTAGCCTTCGGTCACGGTGATACCCACACTTTCGTACCAGTGAATCAGTACGGGCGGCATGGGGGCCGCGCCTACGGCTGTGAACTCCGCTGCCTCCAGCCCAAGGATACCTTTGACCTTGGCGATGGTGCCCTCTCGGTCTTCCGCCAGGCTCTTGTCCAAACCGTCCTGGCCCCCGAACGTCCCCGAGACAACCTGATGCAGCATCTCCCACACTCGTGGAGCGCCATAGAAGAAATGGGGCTTGACGTCCGGCAGCTCCTGCAACAGCGTCGCCAGCGATTCATTGAAGGTGACTTCGGCGCATCTCAGTAGGCTGTGAGTCCCAACGGCGTGCCGTTCGCCCAGGTGGGCCAGCGGCAAGTAAGAAAAGAAGCGCGGGAATTCACGCAGTGGTATCACCGGAAGCAGCCGTCGATAGGGCGTCAACATGGAGTCGTGGTCTTGCATGACTCCTTTCGGCACGCCGGTGGTACCCGAGGTGAAGACCAATGAGTACACATCGTCGTGCTTGCACTCGTAAGCCGGCCGGCGGTCGCGGCACTCCGCGGCCGCGGTATCCCACTGATATGCGGCGTTCGCTTCTTCGACATCAGGAAAAGTGATGATCTGCACATGCTCCGGCACGACGGCACGGGTCGCTTCCCAGTTGTCGGCTTCCCCCAGGAACAGCGCTTTGGTGTCGGTAAAATCCAGTACGTAGCGAGTAATGTCCGCCTTTTGAGTGGTGAACAGCGGCACAGACACATTGCCCGAAGCCGCGATGGCAAAATCCGCCAGAAACCAGTGCGCTCGATTCCGCGACAGGATGGCAATGTTGTTGTCGTGACCGGCTAAGTTGTCTTCCAGCCAAGCCGCCATGGCATTGATCTCGGCGTAGGCCTTCTGCCAGGTCCACTCGACAAAAGTGTCACCCTTACGGTCGCGTAGCCATACCCTGTCGGGCTGTTGATCGTTCCACTGCCGCAAGTAATCGGTAACGGTAGTGTTTTCCATGATTGAAGCCTCTCTGTGTTTCCGTATCACCCGAATCCATTTTCTCTTTGATTCTTGTTCGCCGACTCGCCGACAAAACTGCTGGCTGTTGCCGCGCCGGAATCGTCGGGACCAATCAGGTTAGCGCGGGCTTCTTACCGGCGAAGAAGGCCCGGGGATTGTCGATCAGCATCCTGTCGATCTGCGCCTCGCTGGCTCCGCCCGACAGAAGTTTCGGCACGATCCGCTCGAAGAAATGCGACGGGTTCCACACCTTGGTGATTTCCTCGTACAACGCCGGCGGGACGGGGACTCCGCGCCAGCAGAACACCAAGTCGTGGGAGACCACCACGTGGCCCACCGCTCCAGCCTCGATCAACTTCAACAGAGACGCCACACGCTTTTCGTCCGGCTGCACCATCTCGATTCCGAAGCGATCGAACCCGAGGTAGGAGCCACTCTGGGCGATCTTCATATGGTAGTCGTGATCCGCCGTGCCGCAGCTGTGGCCGATGATGATGCGGTGAGCCGGCACACCGTTGTCGGTCAGGATGCGCTGCTGCTCGACGCCCATCGTCCCTTCATCGGTATGCGTCGTGATCGGCGCGCCGGTCGCCACCGAGGCCTTCGCTGCCGCCGTGAGAATCTGAGTCTCGTACTCGGTGACCTCACCGGCCCCCGTCGCTACCTTGATGATTCCTGCTCGAATGCCCGTGTCGCCGATGCCCTCGGTAAGCTCCTTCTCGAAGAGTTCCGCCATGGGCTCGACCACCGAGACGAAGTTCGACCGAAAGTGCCAATAGGGATGCCCGCCCTCACTCTCATTGTAGAGCCCGGTCGCGCAGATGATCTGGAGGCCGGTGCGCGAGGCCATCTCCGCCATGAACTCGACATCGCGAGCGAGATCCGCAGGGCAAGGATCGAGCATTGACACCACGCCGTGGCCGCGCATCTCGGCAACGCGATCCGCTACCGTAGCGCGCATTTCATCCCGGGTCGGACCGGGATTCATGGTGTCGGAGTCCCAACCCGGAAAGCCGACCAAGAGATGCTCGTGCATCAAGGTCTTACCAAGCGCGTCGGGGGTGATGGGTCCGGTGACCGTCTGAATCTCGTTGGCCATGAATCTGTTCTCCTTGTTTCCTACAGGGCGTTGGCCAGGTAGCTCGCCTTCGGGTCGTAGTCCGCCGCACCATCTTCGACCCAGTGAGCAATCTCGGAGCGGCCGACCACGAACCAGTGCACCTCGTCCGGCCCGTCGGCCATGCGCAACAAACGCTGGTCCGAGTACATCTCGGCCAGCGGCGTCCACTCGCACAAACCAGTGGAGCCGTGGATCTGAATCGCCTGGTCGATGATCCGGCTGACCCGCTCGGGCACCATCGCCTTCGCGGCACTCACCCAAACTCTTGCTTCCGCGTTGCCGAGCACGTCCATCGCCTTCGCCGCCTGGAGAACCACCATCCGCATCGCCTCAATCTCGACACGGGCCTTGGCGATCACCTCGGTGTTCTTACCCAGCGACGCGAGGCGCTTGCCGAAGGCTTCCCTGGTGAGCCCACGCTTCACCATCATCTCGACCGCGCTCTCCGCAGCTCCTATCGAGCGCATGCAGTGGTGGATCCGTCCAGGCCCGAGCCGCATCTGGGATATTTCGAAGCCGAGCCCCTCGCCGAGCAGAATGTTATCCCTGCGCACCCGGCAGTTCTCGAAGCGGACGTGCATGTGCCCGACCGGCGCGTGGTCGTATCCGAAAACGGACAGCGGCCCGACGACCTCGAAGCCGGGTGTGTCGGTGGGCACGAGGATCTGTGAATGTCGCTGATGGCGCGGCCCTTCGGTGGCAGTCTGCACCATCACGATCATGATCTTGCAACGCGGATCGCCCGCCGATGTGATCCAGTGTTTCTCACCGTCGATCACCCACTCGTCGCCCTCCAGACGGGCTCGACACGAGAGATTCGTCGCGTCGGAGGAAGCGACGTCGGGCTCCGTCATGACGTAGGCCGAGCGGATCTCGCCAGCCAGCAGCGGCTCGAGCCACTGCTTCTTCTGCTCGGGGCTGCCGGCATGCGCCAGAACCTCCATGTTGCCGGAGTCCGGTGGCGAACAGTTGAGGCACTCCGAGGCCAGCCGGCTCTTGCCCAGCTCGGCCGCGACATAGGCGTAGTCCAGATTGCTGAGACCCTCGCCGGTCTCGGCATCGGGGAGGAACAAATTCCACAGCTCCAGATCCTTGGCCCTGGCCTTCACTCCGTCGAGCAGCTCCAGTTGTCCGGGTACCCAAGACCAGCGGTCCACGCGAACCTCACCCAAGCGGATGAACTCCTCGCTCATCGGCGCCACTTCCTCCTCGACAAAGGCCTTCACCCGTTGGAGGAGAGGTCGGGCCTTCTCTGACATCCGGAGGTCGTACATTTCGTCGGTGGTCACTAGACCTGACATGAAGATTCTCCCACTTAGCTAGGGGGCTGCAGGTCTGGCGGTGGCCCATCGACAAAGGGCCGCATGGCGACACTCCATAGCTTGATCTGCTGCCTGCACCACGCATCTCCCTTTCGCTGTTTCACCAAAGCGAGGCCGTTCATGAACTGAGTCGAGAGGTCGACCATACTGCGAAGCTGCGAACTCTCGTCACCGGCGTCTGGTCCGAAAAGATGGATGCAGAACTCGTGCACGGTCTCCTCGATGGTCTCTTGCAGCTCATCAAGAGCGGGCCGCAACGCATCGTCGGTTCGACCGGCAACGACGAGTTCCACGGCCGCCCAGAAGAAGGGCCCCTCATACGCATCCCAGAGAAGCTGAAGAGCCACATCGGCACGGCTGCCGTCATCGGGAAGCTCGGCCAGCGCGCCCAGCAACCTGTGTCGCACCTTCAGGGCGAGGTGCCTGACGGCTGCCTGGACGAGCTCCACCTTCCTGGGGAAGTGATGGACCTGTGCCCCCCTGGACACTCCGGCACGCCGGACCACGTCAGTGGTCGACATCGCTGCGTAGCCGACCTCGATCAACGACTCGACGGACGCGTCGAGAAGCAAGGTCCTGGTCTCCGCACTCCTTTCGGCATGCGTCTTATGCGTTCGCACTGCACTCGAAACACGGGACGCAACAGTCATCGCTCCCTCCTCCGCTATGTCAGCCAATGGCCTTGGCCCGCCCCCCATCACTCCCGGACGAAAGCCCTCCTAGAGCCCGTCCGCCTTCTCCACCAGGCAAAGCACGGTCTCGACGCCTTCGGCGCGCTTCACGATGCCCTCAATTTCAAGGACCCGAGTGCCTACCAGTTGTCCCATGCCGTACTCCTACTGGTTCGAATGTGCCTCCCAGGACAGATACAGTCAAGCCTGCACGTACATTCACATCTGCACGCGAGCGAGGTCCCGTCGATTCCGTAGTCGTGCTGGTGGGTTAGCTTGTGGCTCCTCAATACTCCGTCGGCCTTAAGAATCACGCACTTGGCCCCGTACCAACGGTTTGCATTCCCAGTGTTAGAGCCCGCCGGGATCCAGCCAGCACGCGGGTTTCAGCACGTTGCCTATTGACCTGACCATCCGCGAGTACGACAATGTAGCACACCCGGTCGAGAGGCGAACATGGCGAACCGTGAGAACATCAGTGTTTCCTTCACGCCCCAGCAGGCGGAGTTTCTCGCCTCTTGCGTCGCATCGGGTCGCTACCAGTCGACCAGCGAGGTCGTGCGCGAGGCCATTCGTCTGCTCGAAGACCGCCTATCGCTTCGCCAGGCCGAGTTCGAGCGCGCCCGTGCGCTCATCCAAGTGGGCGCTGATCAGCTCGACCGGGGGGAGGTCGTCGACGGAGAGACCTTCTTCCGCGAATGGGACGAGGAACTTGACGCGCTCGAGGCAGCACAGCGTCGGAAGCCTGAGTGAACCGGATCGTCCTCTCTGCGGCGGCCAGGACTGATCGCAGCACGATCACGAAGTTCACCGTAGAGCAGTTCGGCATCGAGCAAGCACGCCGGCTTCGCGATCGTTTTGAAGTCGCGCTGAAGGCGCTCGCCGGATCTCCGCTTACCGGATGCACCAAGGAAGAGCTTGACCCTCCGGGGCGCAGCTTCCGCTACCTCGTCGTGATGAAGAGATTCATCATCGTATATGAGCCGACGGACGACGGGATTCGGATAGCGCGGCTTCTCCATGGCGCGCGCAACCTAGCGGCGGAACTCGTGCGTGAGGCGGGAGACGACGAATGAACGAAGAGGAGAGAGCAAATCCCTGTTCCGCACTTCTGAGTCCCCTGATCGAGACTCTGAATTCCCTGTTCGGTCGCACAGGGAATTTCGCATGAATCATCAACGGGAACGGACGGATATACATCACGCAACGGGCCGCGTAGCCATGTTTTCGCAGAACTTCCCTGTATTTTCCCGCTGAACAGGGAAACACGAACGGAGACGAGTTCGCCCCAGACTGCCTCCACCACAATTCAGTCTCGGGTCCGTACCGGGCACATGGTTTACACTTCATACCGGGGACATGGTTTACACTTTCGGTATGAACGGGTTCGGAGCTGCCTTGGTGCATAACTCCGATCAAGGTCGAGGGTTCGCTTGGCCCCTACTCTTCTCATCCGAGCATCTCGCCATCAGGCATCCCGAGAGCCGTCATCGTGTTCAGAATCTTACACCCGATCTTTGCCTCGACTCTCTGCTCCGCGAGCCCTCTCGCTCGCATCGCCGGGCCCACGATGGCCTTGTAGCGATAGAACGTCGTCTCGACTTTGCTCCGCTTGCTGTAACCCGATTCGATGTGCCAGCTGCTTTTGCCGACGCGGGCCTGCGCTCGAATGTTTCGATTGCGCTCTCGCGCCGTCGCTGACTCCGATGCAAGCTGGGGGGCCGTTTCGCGGCGGGATCAATACCCTCGGCGAGCGATAGGGACTGTGATTCTCGATCGCTTCGTAGACGCTGGCGATGTCGTATACAGTGTCGGCTCGCGCCTCGAGATCGTAGTGTGATCAGGAACCTCATTGTCTAGATTCAGGAGCGCGAGCAGCGAGCGAAGAAAGCCTTCGGTCTGCCTGGACGCCAGCCGAAATACCATGCCCAACGTCACGGCCGTCTCAATCGCATGATTCGAGTACTTACGCTGGCGGCCGGGGTTTCTCATCTTCGGCCTGGGCGCATCCCAGTTCGCAAGCTTGCCGTCGGTGAGCGAGATCCAGACGGTCAGGCTCCCGCCGTCGCGTAGGCCCGTCTCATACTCGCGCCAGTTCCTGACGCGATAGGCCTTTTTCACATACTTGAGCTGACTGCGTTTGAAAGTGCTCATGGGGAACCTCGAATCCGCGGGTAAACTACCAGTATGGATCGAGATCACGAGTTGTGCACCAAGGGAGCGCTTTCGAGTCGCTTGGGAATAATGCAACAACGCCGCGCGGAGCGTTTCCATTGTATCGACATTCTAGAACCGTTCTTGTTGACAAGACCTCTACCGAAAGCGCACTATACTTTCCCTGTCGTGGATCCGCATCTGCACACCTATACAGACTGCCAATGGTCAGCCGTCATCGCATGCGCTGACCTCGGGGAGGAAAGGTCGTTATGAAGAGAATCGGGTTGGTAACTGTCACATATGCCGGCGTCGCTGTGCTCCTGTGGGCGAGCCCGGCCGTAGCGGCGGACAACTGCAAAGCGAAGGTAGACAAGAAATCCGGGTTGATCGAGATCTCGGCGTCGAACGTCGATGCGAACCCAGTGTGGGGAGCCGTCGCGACGGCGATCGAGACCCCTTTTCACGATGCGGTGAGCTGCGCGACTGGCGGGAAGCTCAAGAAGTGTCATCTCGCCGATCCCGATACTCAGGCGGCAAAGACTCCGCCGGCCGGCTGCACGGTTTTCGTGAGCGACGATAGCGTGCAGACCTGCGCCGTCTTCATACGCGGCTGTACCCCGCAGCCGCGCGAGACCGCTCCCGACGGCGTCGTGCAGATCGATCAAGCACGGGCGCTCGCGGGTGGCGTGACCGAGGGCGATACGCCCGGCTTCCCGGTCACAATCAGCGAGGCAGGAAGCTACCGCTTGACCGGCGAGCTCGACGTAACCTCCGTCGGCGACCCGAATCCCGAGAACCTCATCGCAATCCAGGTGAGCGCGAGCTACGTCGAGGTCGACCTGAACGGATTCGCGATCCTGGGTCCGGTCACCGGCTGCCCCTCCTCATGCACTCCGAGCGGCGGCACCGGCGACGGGATCTACGGCACTGGGAGTTCTCTCAAAGTTCGCAATGGTACGATTAGCGGCATGGGTTACTACGGACTCCGGCTGGGTTCCACATCGGTGATCGAAAACATGAGGTTGAGGGGGAACGGAGGCGGAGGGATTGACGCAGGCGGCTACAGCGTCGTCAGGAACTGTCAAGTCTACAGCAATGGAGGCACCGGAATAAGCGTCGATTCGGTATCCGTGGTCACCGGCAATCTCGTGTCGTCCAACAATTCATGGGGAATCTTTACGGGCATCGGCCCAGGAGGCTACGATTCGAGCATCATCAGCGAGAACACCGTTAAGGGGAGCGCCGGTACGGGCATCGGCGCCGGCCTGGGGACGAACGTTCAGGGGAACAGCGTCTACGGCAGCGACAGCTACGGCCTGTACACAGGTAGCGGGTGCGGTTATGGCAACAACGTCTTTTTCAGCAACAACGGAGGTGACGCCGCGGTTCAGGTCAACGGTGGCGTCGATCTCGGCGGTAACCGCTGCGGCGACCACGCGTGCCCGTGACGCCCGTGTGGTGAGCGGACCTTCCACTTCGAGGATCTGGGCGGCGAGACGTGCACGACTCAGCTTGCAGTGGAGTGTTGTCCCACCCAAGAACGTCATCCAGACGTCGAACCAGTATTCCCTGAATCGCGCCGGCGATTCCCCGTTATGCTCCGGAGATTCCCTGTTACGCGCTGTAGGGAATTCACGCAGAAACCGGCTAGATATTCGGAGGTTGTAACGCATGATGACGCCGGACTCAGTCTGTTTTCTAAGTACTTCCCTGTATCTTCGCGTGTAACAGGGAATTCGCATACGGAGACGAGTTCGCCCCAGACTGCCTCCACCACAATTTCTCTTCGGCGTCAGCTCGCGATAGGTACTGCTAACTCGTGACGTCTTCTCGGATTTTCCTGCACTCGCCTTGCGGGTGCCACGGTCAGTCAATGACACCTCCGGACTGAGTAAGTAACAGAACGATACACAGTGCCCCTCAACGCCCATCGGAGAATCAGCAAATGAAGTCTATATGGCCACGAACTACCGTCCTCACCTTCGTCTTCGTCGTTGGGACACTATTTGCCGCTTCCCATTCCCAAGCACAATGCGGGGT
>PIVZ01001135.1 GCA_003354045.1 bacterium | reverse complement strand
ACCCTGCTACGCAACAACGGGCTATACGAGGAGGCCATTGCGGTTCTTCGCGAGGGCATCCGCCGTAAGCCCGACGATTACGGCCTGCACCGCAACCTCGTGGTCGCCCTGCAAGGCGCCGGTCGCACCGACGAAGCCCTCAGCGCCGCCCGCCGACTACTCGACCTCGAGCCCGACAACACCTTCAACATCGAACAGGTCGCCAAGGCGTACCTCGAACGCAACCGGCGCGTCGAGGCAGCCGGGGTTGCGGGCCGGCTCTTCAACGCTTCGGTTACGGAGAAGAAGGCGAAGCTCGGCAACGGGTCGATGCCCGGCGCTATGTCGGTTTGGGCTGCAGGTGCCCAGGCAGCATGGTCTGGCATGGGCTACGGCTCTGGCTATGGCGGCATGCCGAAGAACAACCTCGAGCGTGGCATAGGGTTCTTCCAAGAGAACGGCTTGCTCGCCGAACTGGAAGACGTCCTCGTCGAGCAGCTCGCCCGGCAGCCGGACAACGTCCTGCTGCGCGAGGCCTGCGTGCAGCTGTTTGCTCACGAGTTTGGCAGGCCGAACAGAGCCCTCGACATTCTCGGCGAACTGGCATCCTTGGAATACCCCATCGAGCACCAGTCGTGGCTGGGGCAGTCGACCCAGGCTGAAGCCCTTCGCGTGCGCCAGTATCAGTTGATCGCCCTGAAGCCGTCCCTGCGTGATGCACGGCTCGCGGAAATCGGAGACAGATCTTCAGAGGATCTCACACGCGGAGAACGGATCGAGCTCGCTTTGATTCGCATCGCCCAGGGGCAAAACGACGAGGCCGCCGTTTTGCTCGAAGCCGCCGTCACCGCTGCGCCCGAAGACCGCGTAGCACTGAGCACCCTGACCGCTCTGTTGGTACAGGCCGA
>PIVZ01001134.1 GCA_003354045.1 bacterium | reverse complement strand
CCTCCCAAGAACCTCAGCCGCACGTCGATAATTGAAGTATCGCCGAACTGAGGCAAGGCTCGCGTCCGGTGCTCCGCCAATTTGTCAGCGACCTTGGTGATCTGTTCCGTTCACGATGGTAATCTGCTCGGTCAGTAATTCGCCGCGATCTCCGACTCGACCAGTTCGCGAAGCTGCGTGAATCCGAAGCTCGGCAGCGGCTTGCCGTTGACGAAGTAGGTAGGCGTCTTGCGCACTCCGAGGGTTCGGGCATCGGCCACGTCCTGCCGCACCAGGGCGTCCAGCGCCGCCGACCCGACATCGCTACGGAGTTTGTTCACATCCACGCCTGCACGTGGCAAGAGCTGCCACAGTAGTTCCGGCTTGGGCTGATGGTGGCTGGCCCACAGCGACTGCGACGCGAACATGAGGTCGAGCGTCTCCCAATACTTGTCCTGGTTGCGCGCCGCTTCGAGCATTTTGACGACTCCATCGGACCCGGGATGGAACGGGGCATAGCGCAGCACCAGGCGGACGCGGCCTGCGTGAGCCTGCATCAGCTGATGTACGGGGCGCGCGAGGGCCGCGCAGGTTTCGCAGGCCGGATCGAAGAACTCCACGATGGTCACGCGTGCGTCTTCGGCGCCCTGGGTCATGGCGTGGGCCGGCTCCAGGATCGAGGGGCTTTCCTTGGCTATGCCTTCGAACTCTTCAGCTCTCTGGCCTTGGTAGATCCAGGCCGCCAGGGCAAAGGCGCCCAGCAGGCCGACGGCAGTAACGGCAACGATGACTTGTTTGTTCATGCGGAGAGTCTCTTTCGAAGTAGAAGCAAGGCTGCGAGGATTGCCGTGAAGGTGAGCAGCGAGAGCATGGGGATGGAGAGGAAGCCGAGCAACTCGATGTATTCC
>PIVZ01001133.1 GCA_003354045.1 bacterium | reverse complement strand
ATAGCCGCTGAGCTCGGTGAGACTCATCGTCGTGCGGTCTTCGATGTCCTTCTCATGGTACTCCCCCTGCAACGACAATCCCTGCCACTGTCCGGCGACTTCGAGCAGCCACTGCTCTAACTTGTACTGGCCCGACTGCCCTTCGTCGAATCCTTCGAGCTGGCCTCCGCCCGACGACGAGAAACGAGTGAAGCGGCTGCGGTTTGTGGCGGCAGCAAACGCCAAGGAAGCAACCGGTTTCTCATGCCGCCCGATGTCCGACTGCGAGAATCCGAGCTCGCGACCGAGAAAGTTCCACTGCCAGCGCGCCGCGTAGAGCGGACGCTCATCATCGTCTGCGTCGCCCCCGCGACCGGTTCCTGTGAACGCACCCAAGGCGTAGTTCATGTCCGCGGGCGTGTTGACGAAGAGTCGGCCCAGGAGAGTAATGCCGCTCTGACGATCGAGAGTAAACGGCCGGGTGACGATCGAGCGCTCGACGAACTGCTGCTTCCCCGAAGAATCGACCCGCTCGCGGTTGTACAGGACCTTGCCCTGCCCTACCCTGATGCCGATCTTCTCACCTGGCTTCACCGTGAAACGCAAATCGAGCAGACGACTTCCGACCACGTCGTACTCGGTGTAGTACTCGAGCCAGGGGCGATAGGCATGCCCGCCCATCTTGAATCGGCCACGGTTGATCGAGAAGTCCTGAGAGCTCTCGATCACGTCGTTCGAGGACGGGTTCTCGCCGCTATCGGTCTGCGAATACCGTAGCTGTGCTCGCCAATTGATGTGGAACCGATAGTTACCGTCTTCTGTCTCGATTTCCAGGCCGTTCTCGTAGCGCACACTGACCGTCGACCCGTCCGCTGAGGGCTGGCCTTCCTGCGTCTCACCCGCCGCAG
>PIVZ01001132.1 GCA_003354045.1 bacterium | reverse complement strand
TGCGGGGCTAACGTCGTGTTTTCGCAACAGCCGCTGGAAGTCTCGGCGCTGCATACCGGCCAGCTTGGCCGCCCGGGTGATATTGCCGTTGGTCGCGACGAGAACCTCTCGCAGATAAGCCTTCTCAAACTCACGCACCACGCGCTCTTTTGCCTGGCGGAAGGTCTCGTCCGTCAGAGATGCTGGCCTCGCCTCGCTCTCGCCTTCCTCACCGAGACTCCCTGCCATGGGTGGCACAGCGAGCCCTCCCTCTTCGGGCACGTCGATGTCTTCAGGCGTCAAGACGGCACCAGTGGACAGCAAAAGCGAACGCTGCATGACGGACTGCAGCTCACGTACGTTGCCCGTCCAGCTATATCGTTTTAGCTTCTCCCCTGCCGCCGACGACAGGCGGACCTCGCCGCGCCCGTGTTCATCCGCGTAGCGCGATACGAAATGCTGCGCCAGTAGCGGTATGTCGTCCACACGAGCGCGCAGCGGAGGCAGGTCGATCGAGAGGACATAGAGCCGGTGGAAGAGATCCTCCCTGAAGATCTTGCGGTTTACCTGCTCCTTGAGGTTCGTGTTGGTAGCCGCGATGATGCGAACGTCTGCCCGCACGAGCCTAGTAGAGCCCAACATCCTGTACTCTCGGCTCTGCAAAAACCGCAGGAGCTTGGCCTGCGCCGAGGCGGACAGGCTGTTCACCTCGTCCATGAACAACGTACCGCCCTCAGCCTCTGCGAAAAGCCCTTTGCCGGCTCCAGCAGCGCCTGTATAGGCACCGCGAGCGTGGCCGAAAAGCTCGTTCTCGATCAGATGTTCGGGCAACGCACCGCAGTTAACGGGGATGAACGGCTTGCCGCGTCTGGCGCTATGGTCGTGAATGGCCTGTGCGAAAAGCTCTTTG
>PIVZ01001131.1 GCA_003354045.1 bacterium | reverse complement strand
GAGTCGCCATGAAGCTACCTAAGAGCACCGTCATCGAAGCCGCCGCAGTCGTCCTTGGCATTCCCGTGCTGCTGGTTATCGTCGTGGGGGGCTACTTCACGGTCAGCGTGCTGGCTCGCGAGCGCCCGCAGATCGGGCCGGGGACCGAACACCAGGACTGGACCCGCACGGACTGCATCGAGTGCCATGAGCCGATTGCCGCCGAGTGGCGCCAATCGTTCCATTATCTGAGCGCAACCGGGCCGATATGGACGGGACTGCGCGCCGAAGGCTACGACGAGACGTTCGATACGCTTCGCATTCCATGCATGAACTGCCACGCGCCGGCCAACGTGCTCGACCTGCCGGTCAACGGGCATCCGGTCGAAAGAACCAACGAGAGAGACCTCGGCATCGATTGCGTCTCGTGCCACGTCTCTTCGCGCGGCATCGTCGGGCCAGGCCGCTTCACGGATGCCCCGCACGAAGTGATCGCAGATGAGCGCTTCAGCGACGGCGCCCTTGCGGCCACCACCATCTGCGCGACCTGCCATCAGGAAGACAACGAGTGCGGTACCGTCATCAGCGACTGGCAAACAACCGGGTTCGCCGCCGACGGCATTACCTGCACCGACTGCCACATGCCCGAGGTCACAGCGCCGATCGTCACCGGCGGCCCGCCACGGCTCAGACAGAGCCACACCTTCCCCGGGGACAAGAACCTCGACATGCTGCGCCGCGCTCTCAACGCTTCGCTCAGCATAACCGAGGACGGCCGCGCGGTGGTCCGCCTGGTGAACGATCGCACCGGCCACTCCTTTCCCGCCGCCGGCATGAATTCGGTGATCGTCAATATCAAAGTCCGCGACTCGGGCGGCCAGGTGGTGACCGAGCTCGAGCAGGGCTTCGGC
>PIVZ01001130.1 GCA_003354045.1 bacterium | reverse complement strand
CCACCGCCGCCGGGCTCGACCTGGTCCGCCAAGCCAAGCGCCGCGGCGTGCAGGTCACCTGCGGCGTCACTCCGGCGCACTGGCTGCTCTCGGACATCGGGCATCTGAACCAAATCCGCTACAAGGTTCTGGAAAGCCTCGATGCCAAGCTCGCCGAGAACCTCATCAAGGTCCCAGCGGTCAAGTTGTTCTCCGAACTGGAAGCGGACGCAGCAACGGAAAGCGCGACGGCGTCGGACAAGTATGTGGCGGTTGCGCTCGCGGTGCTGCACAGGCTCCGTGATGCCAAGACCCTCTCGGATCAGCAGGTGCAGCAACTCGGCAAAGGCACCGGTGTTCGCGTTGCGACCCTCAAGCGGCTCTTGAAGAGGCACAAGCTTGCTAGGCGGAGCCAAGGCCCAAATGGCCGATGGATGTTGGTCGAGGAGGGGTAAGTATGGCCACCCGAGCCTTCCTTTACCTGTCCAAGCACGTTGTTCGGAGGCCACTCCCGTAATGCCATCGGAGTTCAGTCCAAAGTCGATGGCCGATATCGCGCGGGCCGGGGGGCTTGGGCAGCTTTGGCGAGATGCGTTGCTCCGCACGCTCGAGCCGGCTGAGATCGCAGATCCTCTCAGGGAGGCCGCGACCGCTGGGCGACTTGGAGACTGGACCCGCCACCTGACCGGTGCCGTTGTCGCCTCCTGCGAGGCCTTGGGCCTGCTGGGCGCGGCCAAGGGGCACTCCCTCTCGCTGCTGCCCAAGGAAGGCCAGGAATACCTGGGCCTCGATGTCACAGCCTTCCTGCCCAGCGCCGCTGGTGCCGCGGCGTGGCCGTTCCCCCTCGCGGCGTTTGAACTCGACAACAGCCGGAGCGACGACCGGGTTGCCTACTCCGTCTGGAAGGTGGC
>PIVZ01000542.1 GCA_003354045.1 bacterium | reverse complement strand
CTCACTCGAAGGCTGGTCGAGACCGCCCGCAGCGTCCGCTACCAGGACATCCCCGAGGAGGCATTGGAAGTGGCACGGCACTGCCTGATCGACTTCCTCGGCTGCGCTCTTGCCGGATCGCGCGAGCCGCTGGTCGAGATCTTGGTCGATGAGGTGGCCGCGAGCGAGTCCGCCACAGAGTCCACGCTGATCGGCCGCAACGAGCACGCCTCGCGTTTTACCGCGGCGCTGATCAACGGCGCATCCGGCCACGCTCTCGACTTCGACGACACCCACACGACGATGACCGGACATCCCACCGTTCCCGTTCTTCCTGCCCTTCTCGCAGTGGCGGAAACCGAGGGAGCCAGCGGCCGGCAGTTAGTGGAGGCGTTCGTTGCGGGCGTCGAAATCGAATGCCGCCTCGGCGCACTGATGGGGTTCCCGCACTACGCGGTCGGCTTCCATGCCACTGGCACACTCGGCACCTTCGGTTCTGCGGCCGCCTGCGCGCGACTGCTCGAGCTCGACGAGGATCAGTGGCTAAATGCAATCGGGCTTGCCGGCACGCAGGCAGCCGGTCTGAAGTCGAGCTTCGGCACCATGGCCAAGCCTCTGCACGCCGGCCGCGCGGCACAGACCGGATTGCTCGCCGTGGCGCTCGCACGTCGAGGCTTCACCGGACAGACCGCGATCCTGGAAGTCGCTCAAGGATTCGCGACCACGCATGCCGCACCCGACGTATCGACGGACGTTCTCGAGGGTCTTCAAGGTCGCTTTCTGGTTCGCGACACATTGTTCAAGTACCACGCGGCTTGTTACCTGACGCACGCCGCCATCGAGGCTGCCACCGAACTGCGCCGGACTCACGGCATGGAGGCCCGCAGCATTGAAAGTATCGAAGTTCGAGTGTCCCCGGCGCTACTCGATGTGTGCAACATCGAGAGCCCGACCACCGGGCTGGAAGGCAAGTTCAGCCTGCGCGCAACTACCGCGCTCGCACTGCTCGACGTCGATACCAGCGCTCTGTCCACCTACTCGGACGAGCGCATGAAGGAACCGTCGCTCGTCGCCTTGCGAGATCGGGTACGAGTAGTCGCCGATGAAGGGAAAGCGCCCACACAGACCGCCGTTATCATCGAAGGAGACGGGCGCACCATCGAGGCCGACGTCGATACCGGCGTGCCGAGCGCGGATCTCGCCGCTCAGGGCGAGCGGCTACGCGGCAAGTTCCTGCGTTTGGCCGCACCGGTCCTCGGGACTGCCCGCGCCGAAGATCTGGCCGCTGCGGCTGAAGCCATAGAGAAGCTCGGTACTGTGAAAGAGCTGCTACGCCTGGCCGCCGCGAGCTGAGGAAACCGGATGCTTAGCTGGACGATAGGAGACGTGACCGTCACGCGCGTGGTCGAAAGTCGGACCACGGCAATCGGCGAGCTGTTGTTGCCTGAGGCCACGCCCGATGTCGTCACCGCGATCCCCTGGCTTGCACCCGACTTCCTCGACGAGACCGGCAAGCTGATCGTGAACGTTCACTGCTTCCTCGTGCAGTCGTGCGGTAAGCGCATTCTGGTGGACGCCTGCGTCGGTAACGACAAGCCCCGTCCGCTCCCGGAATGGGACCAACGCTCCGGGCCCTTCCTCGACGACCTCGCCCGTACCGGCGCCAGCCGTCAAACGATCGATCTCGCGGTGTGCACTCACCTGCACATCGACCACGTGGGCTGGAACACCATGCTGGTGGAGGGGCAATGGGTTCCTACCTTCGCCAATGCGCGCTACGTGTTCGTGCGCCGCGAGTGGGAGCACTGGAAAGAGCAGCCGGAAGAGTTCGGCCCGGTCATCACAGATTCCGTGCGGCCGATCGTCGAGGCCGGCATGGCCGACCTGGTGGAACCCGATCACGAACTGACCGACGAGGTACGTCTGGAACCGACGCACGGGCACACGCCGGGGCACGTCAGTGTGCGCATTCGATCGAAGGGTGAAGAAGCTGTGATCACCGGCGATCTCATGCATCACCCCTGCCAGATGGCTCGTCCCGAATGGTCGGTGGCTCTCGATTACGACCAAGAGCAGTGCCGCAAGGCGCGCCGGGAGCTTCTCGAAGATTGTGCGGACCGTCCGGTACTGCTGATCAGCAGCCATTTCCCGTCCCCAACCGCCGGGCGTGTCGTCCGCGATGGTGAAGGGTACCGTTTGCAGGCTTGAGCGAACCCGCCAAGGGAGAACCGATCGATGACGACTGAGGAACGCAAGATCAGAGTGCTGGTGGCCAAGCCCGGCCTCGACGGCCACGACCGTGGCGCCCGTGTCGTCGCCTATGGCCTGCGCGACGCCGGCCTGGAAGTGATCTACACCGGCCTGAGGCAGACTCCGGAGCAGATCGCGACGGTGGCCGTGCAAGAGGACGTGGACATGGTCGGCCTCTCCGTCTTGTCCGGAGCCCACCTGGCGCTTACAAGGAAAGTGATCGAGAAACTGCGCGCACAGGAAGCCGACGATATTCCCATTCTCGTAGGCGGACTGATCCCTGAAGACGACAAGCCGACGCTCAAGGAGATGGGAGTAGCCGAGGTGTTTACCGCCGGAACGCCGATCTCGACGATCGCATCGTTCATAAGATCACATGTCGCGGGCGAGTAAGAGAAGGAGCGAAACATGAGCAAGACTCGCAACGACATGGAAAACATCGAGCAGGCCGAGCAGGATTGGCGGCGCGATATCCTCGATCCGCGCGTGAAGCGCTTCGGACTCGAAAGGAGCCCTACACGGTTTTACACACCGACGGCCGCCCGCGACTTCGACTTCCTGGAGAAGGTGGGCTTTCCGGGCCAGTATCCCTTCACGGCTGGCAACAATCCCTTCGACTTCTGGCGGGCTCACGCCGAGACGGCAGCGAAGATGGGATACAGGCCCGAGGGCGGCGGAGCCGCCGGTGCCGGACGCTACAGCGGATACGGCACGCCCGAGGACTACCGCGACTACCAGCTTCGCATGCAGTCGCTCGGCGCCCGTAGTGGACCCAACATCGCCTTCGACCTCGTCACCCAGTGTGGCTACGACTCCGACAGCCCGTGCGCCGAGGGCGAGGTGGGCCGCGTCGGCGTGGCGGTGGACTCGTTTCGAGACTTCGAGATCATCTACGAGGCTTTCACCGGCGAGCGCGACATCGACAAGGTCGCCTCCAACTTCACCATCAATGCACCGGCGGCGGTAATCATCGCGATGTACGCCGCGCTTGCCGAGAAGCGCGGCATCCCGGTGGCCGAGCTGCGTGGCACCCCGCAAAACGACATTCTCAAGGAGTTCATCGCCCGCGGCACCTACGTCTTCCCACCGCGCCCGTCCATGCGACTGTTCCGCGATACGCTTCTCTTCTGCCGCGAGCACATGCCGAAGCTCAACGTGACGAGCATCGGCGGCTACCACATCCGTGAGGCCGGGGCGACGCGCAGTCAAGATCTCGCCTTCTCGATGGCCGTCGGTATCGCCTATCTGCAAGAAGGCGTGGACGCCGGGCTCGACATCGACGACTTCGCGCCGATGGTCACGTTCAACGCCTTCGGTGGCAGCATGGAGATCTACAACGAGATCGCCTTCCAGCGGGCGGCCAGGCGGATGTGGGCGCGGATCGTCAAGGAACGCTTCGGCGCGAAGAACCCGCGCGGTATGCTGATCAGGC
>PIVZ01000541.1 GCA_003354045.1 bacterium | reverse complement strand
CTGTCGTCGTCGGTCACGGCCGTTGCTTCGTAGACGGTGCCGACGACCGCATTCCTCCGTTCGTCGACTGGATCGACAAGGACAGGGACGAGACGGCTACCTACACGATGCTGTTGGAGAAGCACCCTCAGCGTCGTCCTTACGGGCATCCACTTCAGCGCCTCACGTTGCACCTCCGCCAGCCGGTGCTCGGTGGCCACGGGGGAGAGCTGACTTCAATCCACAATTTGGCACTCGCCCAGCGGCCGACGACGCTCAGCTGCGAGGCGGTTCGGCGAAAGCTCCAGCGCTACGCCGTGGGATACGTAATTGGCCACTCACCAGAAGTGAGACAGCACTTTACGAGGTGTCTAGGGACGTCGCCCGCGTGGAAAGGCGACTCGTGGTGGGTGTTCAAGACGAAGTACGATTGGACGACCTTCGCGGCGCGTATCAAGCGCTTTTCGCATGACCCGACCTGGACGAATCTGCAGTGGGACCTGGGGCAACATCCCGTCCGACGAGAGCTGCACTTGCCGATGGCGGCTGCGGCACCGTGGTCTGCCAAAATCGATGGCGTGCCTACGGAGGTACACCGAACTCGGGGCGACAGGCTCGTCAAGCTCATCGTCCCGCGAAACGCGAAACGCGTCAGCCTTTCCTACGAAGGATACCCTGGGGAGTGGATATCCGTAATAGTGTCGGTCTTGGCGGTGGCATGGTTCTTCGTAACCTGCTTCACACGCACAAGGTCCTAACCCGGGCTAACCTAGCGGATGAGCAGACCAACACTCACGCGACCGGCTGGGCTTGTCGCACTGGTTGTCCTCGTTCTCCTTCTTCACGCTCCGGTACTGCCGGCGCTGTGGGGCGTGCTCGTATGTGACGGTCCGATCGATGCCGCCGACTCGTTTACTCATCTGATACGGATCGTTCATGCTGCCGAGCTCTTTCTTCCTTCCGGGCATCACTGGGGATGGGACCCGTTCTGGTACCAGGGCTTCGTGCCCTTTGCCCTCTATCCTCACGCGACCTACATGGCCGCGGCCGTTCCGGCGGTAGTGCTGGGGCTCGAGCCGGTAAGTCTGCTCAACTGGCTCGCGGTTACCGTCCTGTTCCTGCCGTCGCTCATCGCCGGTCTGCTGATCTACCGGAGTCACGGGCTTGCCGCGGCCGTGCTGGCCGCCTCATGGATCGGCACCATCAGCAGTGTCTACGGTGCCGGGCTACGCGGGCTGTTCGCCTACGGTCTGCTCAGCCAGCAGGTCGGCGTGGCCGTCTTCACCTTCTTTGCCTACGAGCTGCTCGTGGCTCGTCGTCCGATTCATGCGGCCGCTTGGTGCGGCGTGGCCGCCCTCTTTCACGTCCACACGATGGTCGTGTGCGCGCTGCTGTGGGGCGGCATGAGTCTCGTTGGCCTGGCGCTCAGGAAAGACCGGCTCGTATGGCTGTGGGAGTGCTGCAAGGCCGTTGCCATAGGGACCCTCATTGCGGCGCCCACGATTGCCGGGTTGATCGTGGCGTGGGATCAGATCGGCCCGGGCTCTTTCTTTGGCAGGCCACACCTGTTGCACGTACTGCTGAAGGGCGCGCTGGTAGCGCCGTGGCCGATGGTGTGCGTGGTGCTCGCAGCCGCGGCCCTCGCCGTCGCACGCGGCAGGCGGTTGCCGCACCCCGGTAGCGACCCATCCGCGCATATTCGGCCGGCCGTTGCCTTCGGTCTCGGCACCGCGCTTGCAGTGGCCAGCCTCGTGAGGCTCGAGATCGGCGTACACACTATCGACCGCGTCTTGTTCAACCTGCTCCACCTGAGATCGTTGCCGTTTACTTTCATCTGGTTCGCGATGCTCGGGGTTGCCGGCTGGACTGTCTTGCGTACCGTCGAGAAGCGCGCCCTCGTTGCTCTGACGGTGGTCGGTGTCTTGGTCGGCTGGGGCCACGAGTACGACTACCGCTCTCGCATGGATTGTGCCGTCCCTGTCTCCGAGCAGGCGCCACAGCCGGGGACGTATGCGGCCCTGCTCGAGTGGATAAGCGCGGACATGGAGGAGGGCCGCACCTACACCATGCTCCTGGAGCACCACATACAGCATCGCCCCTACAAGCATCCACTGCAGCGCCTCACGCTGCGCCTGCGCCAACCGGTGCTGGGCGGCCACGGCGGCGAGCTCACGACGATTCGCAACCTGAGGCTCGCGCAGGATCCGACCTCGCTCACTTGCGAGCTGGTGAGACGAAAGCTTCGCCGCTACGCCGTGGGCTACGTCATCGGTATCTCGCCCGAGGCCAAGGCGCATTTCGAAGAGTGCATCGGCAAACCGCCGGTCTGGGAAGCGGAGCCGTGGTGGGTGTTCAAGACGCGCTACGACTGGACGACCTTCGCGGCGCGCATCGAGGGGTTCTCCCACGATCCGACATGGACGGAGCTCGAGTGGAAGCTCGGGCACTATCCGATCGAACGAGCGGTGTATCTGCCCGTTGCCGATGCCGCACC
Organism: bacterium; assembly: GCA_003354045.1. Taxonomy (GTDB): domain Bacteria; phylum Desulfobacterota; class Binatia; order UBA1149; family CAITLU01; genus PIVZ01. Next base: position 1,188 of record PIVZ01000541.1, on the reverse strand, counting down.
TTGGTCGGCCACGGCCGATGGGCGAAGCATCGACGTCCTGAGAAGTCCTGGCGACAGGGTCATAAAGCTCATGGTCCCGCCCGAGACCGAGCGGTTGAGCCTTCACTACGAGGGATACCCCGGTGAATGGCTTTCGGTGGCGGTAAGTGTGCTGGCGCTGCTGTGGTTTGTGGCGCGAGGACGCAAGGCAGAGCAAAGAGACGTGTTTCGTTCACGAACCGGCTATACTTGATAGATGACCGCTCCCGCGACCGACGGCGCGGCGATCCTCACGCGCGGGCTTACCCGCCGCTTCGGGAAGAAGACGGCCGTTGACGGCCTCGACCTCGAGGTCAGCACGGGGCAGATCTTCGGCTTTCTCGGACCCAACGGGGCCGGCAAGACGACCACCATTCGCATGCTCACGGCCATCCAACCACTCTCCTACATTCTACCGATGACCTACTTTCTGGAGATAATCCGCGGAATCATGATCAAGGGCATCGGCTTTGCCGACCTTACCGTGCCATTTTCAGCGCTCCGACCCGAATCTGTTTCCCCCGCTCGCCCTGCCGAGCGGCGCGCCTGTTTCGAGCGAGCAAGCCCGAGCAAAACGGCCCCGAGCCCTCCACATTGGAGGCTCGGGGCCGCCGTCGTTTCCCGCTCCGCGCCTCACATCCTCGAGTACGAGAAAGCGCTACTAATGGCTGCGGCAGTGTGGTATGAGTCAGGCTTCTAGCGAACAACACAACGCATGCGCTAGCCGGTCCGTTGCCAGTAGGAGGGTGCCAGTGGGGGGTGTGGAAGCGGAGTCATGGTCGTACGGGAGACCCGGTGTGGTGCGAACGGGGAAAACAATGAGGATCAAGAAGACATTCGGTTCGTTTCTAGTCGCGCTTGTCGCGGTTTCAGCCTTCGTGATGGCGCCTGGCCAAGCGCAGGCACAGCTCACGTTCAATGTGGACCATTTCTCGGTCTACCCGGCAACCGGTCCCGTGGGGCCGCCCGTGTCCCTGAAGGATCAATTCTTCCCTCAGGGGGGCGTTGTGGATCTGGGAGAGGTGTCTTTCCTGCTGCCGCCGGTCAACAAGAACGACGAGGGTATCCGCGAAATCGGCGACCATCTTACCTGTCACGAGAAAACGGAAGGGAACTTCGGCGCGAACGTAGCTGTGGAAAATCAGTTCGGCACGGAGGACTTGTACGTGG
>PIVZ01001129.1 GCA_003354045.1 bacterium | reverse complement strand
ATGACAAGACGAAGAACCACCTGCTATTCGGCACCGAGCACTGGGGCACCGAGGCCCCGTGCACGATGTACGAGAAGCGCCCGGTACTCGACAAGAGCGGCAAGCCGGTCGACGGCCTGTTCACCGCCTGGATCACGCTCAACAATCCGGGCCAGTACAACTCCTACACCACCGAGATGGCCAAGGGCGTGATCGCCGGCTTCCACGCCGCCTCGCTCGACCGGAGCGTCGTCGCCGTCGTCTTCACCGCCGTCGGCGACCGCGCCTTCTGCACCGGTGGCAACACCAAGGAGTACGCCGAGTACTACAGCAAACGTCCCAACGAGTACGGCGAGTACATGGACATCTTCAACGGCATGGTGGACTCGATCCTGAATTGCAAGAAGCCCACCATCTGCCGGGTGAACGGCATGCGCATCGCCGGCGGCCAGGAGATCGGCATGGCCTGCGACTTCACGATCGCCTCCGATCTGGCGATCTTCGGTCAGGCCGGGCCGCGTCACGGCTCGGCGCCGGACGGCGGCTCCACCGACTTCCTGCCCTGGATGCTGTCGATCGAGGACGCGATGTGGAACTGCGTCTCCTGCGAGATGTGGAGCGCGTACACGATGAAGCAGAAGGGCCTCATCACCAAGACGCTGCCGGCGCTCAAGATCGACGGCGAGTTCCTGCGCAATCCCCTGATCATCACCGACCAGTACCTGGAGGACGGCGAGGTCGTCTACGGCCAGTTCAGGACCGGCGATGCGGGCAAGGAGGCGAAGGCGAAGCTGAAGAGCGGCGCGGTCGATTTCGAGCTGCTCGACGCCGAGATCGATTCGGTCATCTGGCGCTTCACCAACCTCTTCCCCGGCTGCCTGATCAAGTCGATCGACGGCATCCGTGCGAAGA
>PIVZ01001128.1 GCA_003354045.1 bacterium | reverse complement strand
CCTCGGTAATCGTGCGGCTGGTTTCCAGACCCTGGCGGGCGATCGTTTCGCTGACGCCCTGTCCTTTGACGGTGATGGCCTCGAGAATAGCGCTGTTGACCGCATTGACCCGGTTGGTGAGCTCGAATGAGCGGGTTTCGATCGCCTCGATGAGATCGTTGCCCTCGGAGCCGAGCATCTTGGAAAGCTCACCGCTGCGGCTGGCCATGGCGTCGTTGAATTCACCGGCCTGCGACTTGAGCTCTTCGGCGACATCCCGGCCGCGTGTCGACAGGGTTGTCGCTGCTTCCGTGATGGCGTTGGTGACGCGCTCACGCAGATCGTCGGTTTCGGAGGCGATGAGCGTATGCAGCTCTTTCGCGGTTCCGTCGAGCACCAGTCGTGCATGCTGGCTCTCGGCATTCAGGCTGCCGCTGACCTCGGCGATGGTGCGAGCAAGGTCCTCGCGGACAGTCGCACTTTCGCCGGTGAGCGAGCCTGCCATTTCGGCAAGCGTCGAGGAGTACAGGGCCTGTGCTTTTTCGCTTTCAGCGGCCATGCTGCGGCCGGCCTGCTCGATGGTCTGCAGGACGAGATCGCGGACACGGGTGCTTTCATCGCCAAGCGTTTCGCTGGCTTGTGACATGGCCTGCGAGATGACGGAACGGGCCTTGTCGCTCTCGGAGGCAAGGGTGCCGGAGATGGCGGAGAGACGGCCTGCCAGCATCCGCTCGATGTCGCCGGCGCGGCCGTCGAGGGTTTCGGCAACCTCAAAGATCTTCGTGCCAAGCGAAACGTTGATCTCGGCGATGCGCTCGGAAAGCGTCTCGGTGAGCGCCTGCGTCTGACCGGACAGAACCTGGCTGACCTCTTCGAGGCGGCCATTGAGGGCCTCGGTCATTTCACTCTGACC